>JAYEJY010000259.1:0-10441 GCA_034660795.1 Promethearchaeati archaeon
GTGAAAACACCATTAGTTGACTCAAATCTAAATTTATAAGCTATTTGTTTCTTCGTTCTTTTTCAATTTTATTTACAATATCAATTTTTTGGGGGTATTTTTTAAGTTGATTTATTTTTTCTAATCGCTCAATAATATAATCTATTATATTTTGAACACTTTTTTCAAAATTATCTAAACTAAATACTGGGAAATTATATTGTTCAGCTTGAGTGGTTTGGAATTTTTGCATCAATAAATAGTCATCAATATGTTTCAATAATCGTGTACCCGGACTCTTTAAGTGAGAATAATGACTTCTGGCTAACATTCTTTTTTTGTAGAGCTCCCTATTAGTAATTTTTAAGAAAATTGGGATGATACTGATATGATTTAAGACTTCTTGATTCCATTGTGAGGGTAAGAAATGTAGATATTCAATGATCATGCTTTCACCATCACGAATTCCTCTATCAGCCACTATTTTTAAAACAACATCATTCATGATTTTTGCTTGTTGTTGAAATCCTTTCGTAAGAGTTGTTTCCGATTTCTTTCCAAAAACTTTCCATGAATCATAAACACTTGTAAAAAATTCAGGAGACTTTTTTCTATTTATTTGTGATCGAATTGCTGATCGTAAACAATCCCCGCCTAATATTTGACCAATATTAAATGTCATAGCAATTTCTTTAGCAAGCCTAGTTTTCCCAATTGAAGGCATACCTGTTATTAAAAAAATCAAAGGTAATTTTTGTTCCCCGTCACGAATCAATGATTGATAGTTTTTAAAAATAGTATATCTCCTAAGATAATTCTCTCCGTATTTCCGAAGTGTTTGTAAGATTTTTTCTTCCTTAATATCGTCTCTTATCAACTTACATATTTCAGATAGAGATAATCCAGTAACTAATAATGGTTGAATTTCATCAGTAATTATCATTAATAATTGCCTCTTATCGAGCTACTAAGAATAAAAGATTGATTATTTTTATTAATCTAGCCTTATTGAAGATTTTTTATAAAGATAATTATCATTAAAAGGAAAATATTTTTAATGCATTATCGATGGGACATAATATACAACTATAAAAAATTATATTTGTGAGAAAAAATTTAGGAAGGAAAAAAATTGTCGAAACAACCACCAACAGAAGCAGAAATAAGAAAATTCGAATATATGGGACATTCATTTGACGAATTAAAGAAACTCTCAATGGATGAATTTATTAAAATGCTCCCCAGTAGAAAACGACGATCAATAACTCGCCCAAGTTATTGGACACCTAAACGTAAGAAATTACTCGAAGATATTCGAAATCAAGTTAAGGAAATTGAAGAATCTGGTGGAAAAAAACAAATTAAACCAATCAGAACCCATTTACGAGACATGGTTATTCTACCAGAGATGGTTAGAGCATCTGTTGCGGTTCATGATGGTCGAGAATTTGTTCATTTTTACATAGTGCCTGATATGATAGGGCATATTTTTGGCGAATTTGTTCTTACGACAAAAATGGTTAAACATGGAATGCCAGGAATGGGAGCAACGAAATCAAGCCTTTACATACCACTTAAATAACCAGGATTCTAATCTCTCGGCTTTTTTACTTTTTTATTTATTCTTTTCAAATCAAAAGCTATTCATTAATAGAAATAATTTTATGTCATCTACTAAATAGGTAGAATGCATGTTTAGTAATTTAAAAAAGTATTATTGAGATAATATATAAACAGTATTAGGTGTAATTTGTGACAAGGTTTAGCTTATCAAGTATAGCTGATAAACGAACTAAAAAAGGTCTTCGTAAACAAATCATCTCAATATTTAGCATTATTTCAGATGAAAAAGGACCACATGTTGAAATAATCGCATCACCTTATCAATGTGAGTCGTTATTTAATGCTAAAGAAATATCAATTCTTTATACAACGGTTTCTATGTTAGAAGTTAAAGAAATGCTTATTGGAGAATTAAAATTACTTTTTGAATTATTTGAATTCAAGATGAGTGATGGAAGACCTTCTAAAAAAATTATTGTGACAGTCTGTGGCTGCGATGCAAATAGTGAACAAGTCCGAAAAATAATTCATAATATGATCCATAGCTCTAACGCAGCCATCAAAAATCTCGAAACTTTATTAGAACGATAATTAAAGTTACTTTTAGCCAAAAAAACCATAAAAGAATTCAATTCCAACAAAAGAATTTTAAACAAAAGTGAGTGGTTTTTGCTTCAAGTACATTAATTACTAAAAAATATTTAACAAAATAACTGAGGTAAAAAAAGTGTCAATTGAAGCAGATGAAATAACTGAAGAATTATTGATAGGATTAGATGAATATTTAGCAGCTGGTGTACATATAGGCACTAGAATTGGCACCAAATCAATGAAAGAATTCATTTACTTAATTCGTAGTGATGGGTTATTTGTATTAGATGTAAGAGCAACAGATGAACGTATTAGAATTTTAGCCAAATTTCTTGCAAGATATGAACCAAAACAGGTAGCTGTTTTCTCAGCAAGACAATATGGCCAAGTACCCGGAAGCAAATTAGCAAAACTATGTGGTTTTATTAGTGTCCCAGGAAGATTTATCCCTGGAACTTTAACAAATCCTGAATTTTCAGGCTATATTGAACCCGAAGTCATTTTAGTTACGGATCCAAGAGCAGATAAACAAGCTATTAAGGAAGCAAACTCAGTTGGTATAACAGTAGTTGCTATGTGTGATACTGATAATGAAATGAAAGGAGTTGACTTTTGTATACCAACAAATAATAAAGGAAGGCGCGCTTTAGCATTAGTTTATTGGTTACTTGCTAGAGAAGTTTTGCGTGCCAGAGGTGAAATTCCACCCGATGGAACTATTACTCCAACCATTGAAGATTTCACTTTCAAGGTTCTTCCAAGTCAAATGCAAATAACTGCTGAACCAGATGAAGAAGTTATTGAACAATAACAAAGTCTTAGAATTATCAATTATTCTAAGAAATGAATTTCTTTTTTTTAGTTTTCAAGATATCACACTAATGAGCTAAACCAATCAGGGGTTATAATACCCCAGCCTGTATAATTAACTAATAATAAGATTCCCCAAACAGCAAAACCTAAAACTAGTCCTAAGCCTATCGACAATGGTAAACCTGGCATCATTTTTACTTTTTCTAATAATTTAATGGTTCCAATAACACCCAAAATAACTCCAATAAACGCACCGATAGCAGGGAAAAAACCCAATCTTAATAAGGTGAAACTAAATAACATCCCGAAGAAGGCTATATCTCCTAAGCCTAATTCTACATATTCGATGAGTTTTTCATCATTTGCATTATTTCTTAGTTGGGAATTGGATAAAACAGACTGGTCCTCATTATAAGGTTCATTAGATGAAGAGATTTTTTGTAATTGTTCATCTTCTGCGATCTTGTTCATTTTATTTGTTTCTTCAATACTCTCTGTGTTTGATTCTTGTTGTTGTCTTTCCTCATTAACCTCAGCCATTTTTCTGATAGGACCTTTGAAAACAGAGATAATATCATAGATACTTAGACCTATCATAACAAATAATCCAGTAAACATAGGAAGGAATGTCGCAAGATAAGTGCCAGCTAAAACTGCAAATAATAATGCCATTATTTGAGGCATTGGAGTAGGTAATATTAGGTAAACCATGGATAAAACTGTCAGGACAGAGTAAAGTAGACCAAACAAAATCGCTATTGCCACAATAATATAATAAGTTAATTCCGAGAATCCGTCAATTCCATAGAAATAATTCGCTAGATAATAAGGGGCAGCAATCACAAAAAGAAATACAAAGAAAAACGAGGTAACAAAAATGGCAAAAGCGAATATTGCTTTTAATAATTTGATTTTTCCACTTCTAAATATTAGGAATATAACTGTTGCTCCTATAAAAGCAATCCCAACGTAAATCAAAGCATTTAAAGCTGCTATTCCAGGATTATCTCCTGGTAGAATTGTTCCTTGAGGTGCGGTATCACTTCCACCCATTGTAAAAAAACCATTAATAATCAGACTAGAAAGGCCACTTAAAATAGAGCAAATTAGGATAGGTATGGATAGAGAAATAATATTTTTTCTAAGTGTAACACTGAAATTTCCGAGTTTACTAGCATAACTCATTTTTTTGAACCTCGTTTTATCGTCTAATATTTAATTTATTGTAAGATAAAGAACTGTGTAGACTTGCACAAAAAAAAGGTTTGCATATAAAACAAAAAAGAAAAATAAAAATTTTGAGAAACTTATTCTTCTTTTGATTCAGTCTCTCCAGTTGCTGCTCCTGGTTTCTTGATAAAAGCAACTACTAAAACAATTAAGCCAATTCCAATAATTATTATGCCAAACCACATAAGCCAATCTGACCAATACAATGGTTCATAATAAATAGCTCCAACAACAAGCATTATTGTGCCTATGACACCGTGAATTGCTACAGCAATTAATGGTCCTTTATTCATATTAACACTTCCAACTTTTATTCCAGATAAACATATATTCTTTATTGGATTTTTAAAGGTTCGGAGAAGCTTTAGTTCTAGATTAATTAGAAAAATTATTTTTTTATAATGATTGCTTGATTTTTGTTGCAAGTTCTGGATAGGTATCACTAATAAGATCAGCAAAAAATGGCCCAAATTCCTCATCATAATTCTGAATGATATTCCGAATGCGTTTTTTTGTTAACTCTTCTCTAGAATAAGAATTTAATTCTCGGATAAGTTCTCTTTTTAAAGAGCTAATTTCGGATAAAACATCTCTAATAAATTTCGGTCTCTGTTTAGAACGATGTTTCCACATTTTTCGTAAAAAGGAATGAACATACTTGGAACGTTGACCTCCTACAGCCGAACGTGAAGGCAGATTTACTTTTACGACACCTCGAAAGAGTTTATCTGTTCCTTCTTGTGCTCCTATCAACACAATATCTTTCAGTTCAAATCCTGCATAATCAGTAATCCAGATTTGACTTTTCACAGATTTTTCTGGTGAAAAAATAGCTAATGCCTCAATTACATGGAATATATCCAATGGATCATTACCAATTATAACAACAGGTTCTTGTAATATGATTGATCGAACAATAACATCCAGTCCCTTCCGGATATAAAATCCCGCAATATAAGCACAATCTTTGTGAAGACGAATAAGACGCTCTGATAAAGCAAGTGCGGCGTTTAAAACAGCCATTCCATATGTTTTTTTAACTTCTGATAAATATTCATCTGGTTTTCTACCTTCAATTTTGAGGGTATTAATATCTCTACAGATATTTACTAAAATAGTTGATAATTTGGTGATTTCTTTCATAAATTCTTTAGGAGCAGCAATTTTCCTTAATTTTTTTACAGTGTTTTTTGAGAACTCAGATGAAGAACCACTTATAATTTTCTTTTGATCTATATCTATCATTGTCGCCCAGGAATAATATTTTTTCAGTTGCTTAGGCGCGAAAATCACATCAGCATCTTTTGGGTGAATAAAAGTATCTGTTTTTTCAAAACGTAGATTTCTATGTGGAGTAAGAAGTTTGAAAACAGCAAATAATTCATCAACAAGGTTTTCGATGGTTTTATCTCGAGACTCACTTAATAAAACAATAAAATCGCCCATAAATAGAGCTTCGAATAAATTATCTAAATTACGTTTAAATATTTCAAATAAGAGAAATGGATTGCGATTCTTTATATTCGGTATCTTTATTTTACCTGTATTGAAATTCTTTTCTCGTCGAAGTGTGTTTGATGGTATTCGGCCATTTCTAGAAAATGAGATATTCATAATGTGTTTTTTATCAATTTCTTTAGCTACAAGGTCTGCTTTAAAAGTACTTTTTTGTTTTTCATTTAATTTTGCTTCAGCAGGTGAAGAGTCTGCTATAAATTGATCTTTTGGGAGATCTTTTTCAGCTTGTAAGGGGGGAATGCTTGATTTGTCATCTAAAGATGATTCAGTAATTTTTGGAGAAATTTTGTGAGATTCCTTTGCAGATTCACTAGATGAAATCGTTGGAGGAGGGGGCATCATTGCAGTTCCAATTACATCATTTTTACCTTTGACTGAATTATCTGATTTAACCGTAGCAGCATCAATATCAAAAACTGGCTGTTTCTTTGCAGCTGTTTTTTTTCGAGTAGAGGTGGTAGCCAAACTTTCTTGAGTTATGTGTTCTGAGGATTCTTTTACTCCTAGAGACATACTTCTTAGCTCTTCTTTAGTTTTTTGAGTGACAGGTACACGTTTGAGTTCTTCTGTTCCAAATGGTTTAATGGAATAATATCGTTTATTAGCAATCTTAGTGAGGTAAAGATAGCCCATTTGGTAAATTTCATTTAACTGTCTTTCTACTTCATCAGGTAAGACGCCAGATACTTGGGAAACCATCTCTGGTGTCACAACTTGTAGTTTTACAAGTACTAAAGCAACTCTTTGTAATTCGCTTGGAAGATTTAAAACTTCAAAAGCATCCAATGATTTCCTTTTGCTTTTAGCGTCAGTTGTTCGTTTCTTAAAAGCATTTACTAAGGATAAAATATCCTTATCAAAGCTCCTAAAATAATCAGGATTATTCGGACTAAAAGAATCTATTGCATTTTTAGAAAACTTATCAAAAAATTTAGACTCCAGTTCCGGGAGAAACACCGAAGTTATAGCTGTTTCATCAAGGTCCGTACCTATTACAAACAACACACCATTATTTGAATGATAATAATACTTTGTTCCTTCGATGACTATTTCTTGCACTTTAGTAGTAAATTGTTCTATAGGACCACTAAGCCAACCATAAAACCTTTCAAGGCGTTCACGTTCTTCTGCATTGGAAATTTTAATGAAACGCATACCAGCAATTGGAATATCGTTTAATATTATCCAAACATAATGAATCATAGTTTTAAGGTGCCTCGAAAGTTGTTCATGTTTATATTCATCAGTAAAATACTTTATAGCAATTACAAAATAATTTTTTTTACATATAAGTCATCTGAAAAATAGGTTTTAAATCTAGTGAAAGGAGAAAAATTCGTTAAAAAATATGAAAAATCCTCAGTATCCCCAGAATCTATCTTCATCACTGAGACCTCTTTTTAATTCAATTAAGGCATCTAATGCTTCTTTCTCATCAGTGGTTAATTCTTCAATGAATTTCATTCTTATTTTTCTGACTAATGTTTCTGGTAAATCTACCATTAATTCCATTCCTTCATCAATTTGCCGACCGATTGTCGGACCTCGTATAGAGATTGCTACTTGTTTACCTTTGGTTGCTTGTTGTATATTTTGATTATTTTCTTGTATTTGTCTAATAGACCCACATTTTTTGCCATCTTTTGCTCTGATAAGTGGAACCCGAGGGGTTATTCTTCCAGCAAGAACCTCAACACCAACAATTGCAGGTTTACTCATCCGAAAGACCATTCCTGGGAGAATCTTGATAATGCCAGGGTAAATAAGATCCTTCATACTTTCTGCTTTTAAGCGTTTTTCCACTTCAAGTTTCCAATGTTCATATTCATCTTGGAGTGTATAAATAATATCACTTTGAAAAAGTTCGATATCATTTACCTCAAGTTCTTCCCTTGCATCAGGCAGAACAGCAACATTAAAAGCGATTATAGCAGCATATTGAGGTTTTGTTTCCTTGACAATAACAGCGTCCATAACATTAGTCTTATTCACATCCCCTATATCAGCAACTTTGATAGGTATATTTCGATCCTTAAATTCTTTAACTAGAGCTTCTAAGGCACCAAGAGTATCAGCTTTTAGGATTATTCCTTCTTTATCAGTTTCGATAGTGATGCCTTTCATTTCTTCGTTAATTAAACGAGTTTTTTCTTGGATGTCTTCTGGGGTATTTGCCACATATACTGGTGCGCCTGCAACAGCATATTCAAGACCAGAACCAGCAATCTTAATACCAGCTGCTGCATGAATTTCTTTTATTGAATTAAATTTCTCTTTAGGATCACGAATTTCATCCAATTCTTTGGGTTGAAGTAATGCTCGTATCTTAGCTTGATGAGCTTTTGATCTTCCGCCATAGATAATTTTGTCATCTTTATGTATTGTTCCTTCATGGACAATGACGTTTAATGTTGTTCCTAAACCAGTTTCTTCAGTAACTTCTAATATTGTTCCTTTTCCTGGCCCTTCGCTATATAACAGTTTTTTTAATAAGAATTGTTGGGCAAGACCAGTTAATACAAGGAAAAGATCTTGTATGCCTTCATGACTTGTTGCACACGTTGGGACAATGGCCACATTCTTTGTATAATCTCTTATTTTGTCGAATCTATTTGATGGATAATTTAATCTTGATAATTCACCCATAATTTCATATAAATGACGATCGAGTGCATCTTGGGTATCTGGGTTTTGTTTCTTATACGTTTCTAAAAATGACAATCCTTTATTAACACGCCATCCTGCTACTCTATCAATTTTATTTGCAGCAATAAGAAAAGGTATTTTTCTCCTTTTTAATAGACGCATAGATTCATAGGTTTGTGGTTGAAAACCTGCTACTACATCAACAACTACAATTGCAATATCAGCAACAGATGTACCACGTGAACGAAGATTTAGAAAAGCCGAATGTCCTGGAGTGTCAACAATTAATATGCCAGGAAGTTGTAATTTGATAGTTCTTTTGCTCATTAATTCTCCACAGATTTCTTTTATTGTTTCTATAGGGAAAAAAGAAGCGCCTATTTGTTGTGTTATACCACCAGCTTCACGGGCTTGTACTGCAGTTCCTCTTACAGCATCTAGAATAGAAGTTTTACCATGATCAACATGTCCAAGAATGACACTGATAGGAGCTTTTAATTGTTTATTTTCATCGATTTTGGGTTCTTGTTTGTCTTTTTTATCATTAGTCTCCGAAGTCATATTCAACCCTCCAGCAGATATTTTGATGGAAGTATGTTATTCATAAATCCATTTTTGATCAGCAAATTCATATTGTACAATATCTTTTTCATCAAAATAAATTTCGTATTCTTTCTTAGCGTTTTCTGGAGAATCACCTGCATGGACAATATTTCTTCCTATGACCATTCCATAATCTCCTCTAATGGTTCCTAGGGATGCATCTGAAGGATTTGTTGCTCCAACAATTTGTCGTGTTCTTTCTACAGCTTTTTCTCCTTGTACAATCATAGCTACTACAGGTCCACTGGTAATAAATTTAATTAGGTCTTCATAGAAAGGTTTGCCTTTGTGAATAGCATAGTGTTTTTCAGCCATTTTTTTAGTTAAATGCAACATTTTCATAGCAACAATTTGTAAACCAGCTTGTTCTAATCGTTTAATAACTGTGCCTATTAATCGTCGTTGAACACCATCTGGTTTAACCATCACAAATTCTTTTTCCCAATTAGACATCGTAATCAGCTTTTTTGATTCGCACTAGCATAAAATATAGTGATAAAGGTTTTGGTGTAAAAGAAAATTAAAAAAAGAAAGATATTATAAATTAAACCCAATCACCAGTTTCAATTTTTGATGGTAAGTATTCTTCTGTGAAAAACTTGATGCCACGACTTGCTAAAGCTTGAATTTCTGCTTTCTGTTTCGTTTCTATCATTAAATTCAATTCTTTAATCCATTCTGGACGGGCTTTAACAAAATCTTCGTCAAGCATATTTTTTGCTCGGTGAATGTCCATTTTTGTCATAGGTAGACGGCAATTCTTAGGCAGACTATATTTGTCTAAATCTGTAGGTCTCACACCTAACCATTGAATATCAGGTGTTGCTAATTCATATGATTCATAAGATAATGATTTACTTCCAAGACCATATACCCGAAGAATGTCCAAACCATATGGATCTGAGTCCATAACAGCAAAAACAGGCAAACTTAATTCATGAGATATTCGACGAAGAAAAGTTCTAGTGCCTACATTTGGTTGGCCACTTCCTGTTAAAATAACGCAAGGATATTTTTCATAAAATTTATCTTCAGCTAAACGTAAGAAAGCAGCTTGCTTTTCTATGACTAAAACAAATTCTGCATCTGATTCTAAATCTGTTATGTGATCTTGCATTGGATTAACATTTTTTCCGCTTGAACCTTGTTTAGTACAATCAATTAAATCGCCATTATCTCGATATTTTAAGCGCCCCACAACGAGACCACGATCATTTGCTGTTACATGTAAATTTTTTCTGTAAGTACCTAGCATAACAGCGCTATCCTCAATGAGAGGATCACTTCCTCTCTGTTGGTCTTCAAATAATCCTACATCAGTATAGAAAATTTCACGTTTACTTCCATGCATATCTAATTCTAACAGTTCATGTATAATAGATAATACTCGAAGTTGTGCACTAAACTTTTTAATGGCACTCATATCATTCCATTTTCTTTCAATAATTTTTTGTCCAAGAAGTAAAAGTTCAGATTCCGGATCATAGATTACATTACT
>JAYEJY010000260.1:0-10260 GCA_034660795.1 Promethearchaeati archaeon
ACAGACGTTATAATCGAGAATTATATATTGTTCAGAAAAAAATTGAAAAACTATAGATGAGGTAAATTAAAAATGTCTTATTTGTCGAAAAAGAAATCTCAAGTAGAATTAGAAGCAGAGCTTTTTTCATGTATAGCTACTATTGATAATTTAAGCAATAGTTTTGTAGATGGAATACTCGACCCCGGAATGTACCGACGACAATTACGAGCATTAATTAGAGATGCCTTCAAGGCACGTTTCCAACTGCAAAAAATGGGATTCGATCTTGACAGCTTTATTGACCGAGAGGAAATAGTCAAAAAATACCCATATGGAGCTGAAAAACTTCGATTTGCGGAAGGAGTTGCTCCTATAGCGGTTGATGAATCCATTGAAACGGTGGCAATGCCTTTTACAAAAATGAAAAATCTTCCAGCTAAAAGTGCTGATTTTGTAGCAAATGCAATAGAATTAATTGATCTATTACGACTGGGTAGTGTGGCTCGGGTGGAATTGATTCTACCTAACCTAGATGAAATGGAAGAAATACTTTTAGAATATCCAGGTTTTGGAGAGAAATCAGAGGAAATCAAGGAAATTAAAAATTGGAAAGAAATGTTAGAAGAGAAACCACCTGACAAAGTCTTAGAAGAAGGACTAATTAAAAGATTAGAACTTGAAACCGTAAGGTGGCTAAATAACTTTAGACGAGCACTAAGAGATTAAAACTAAAGAAGGAACAAGAATGTTCCTTTTGCCCTAATAAGGAGTGTTAAATTATGCGTGGAAACCCGGTGGCTTACCGAAATTTATATCGGCATTTAAAAGAACTTCTAAGCTTCATAGAGATTTCCTTAGATTCCGATTTTATCTTAGAGGAATTGGAATCAGCAATCTATGAATGCCAAAGAACATTTGGTAAGAAACACGAATTTACTAAATCATTATTAACACTCCAAAAAAAACTCTATAAGGAATACATCGACAAAAAAGCATTACCCCTTTCCCAAAATGGTGGTGAGATGTTGAAAAATCATCTAGAATATTTCTTGTCAAGATATTTCAAAAAAGAACTTCATTAATATAAAAAATTGCTATAATTAGAAAGGTTATAAGAGGGTAAAATCATAAGTTATACTAGAGGACTGATAACCAATGGGTCTTAGAGATATTGAGAAAAAAATTCGAGTAAAATCTGCCTATAAAACTAAAGAAGCTGAAATAATGCTTAAAGATTTAGGTAATATGCTAGAAAATATTCGTGAATTACATGAGAAATTAAAGAAATTCGAAAAGAAATGGAAAAAAGATATCAGAGAAAATAAGGAAGGATATAAGAAACTAGTAGAAGTTCGACAACAATTAGGATTACCTGAGGAAATAGGTGTTTATAAATGGAAAGAAAGTGCGAGTTTCTGGGATAAAATAGGTGGCGGAGATTTTTATGAAAAATTGGGTGTTGAAATCCTTGAAAAGGCTAAAGAAATCCAGGAATTAACCGGAGGTATTATGACATTAGGGGAAGTTGTTCTATTAATTAATAAGAATCGACCAGGCAAGATAATTGCTGCAAAGGATGTAGTGAAAGCGATTAATGAATTACAAGATGCAGAATTAATTCCTGAAATGAAAACATTAGAAAGTGGAGTAAAAATTGTTGAATTTGTCCCAGTTGATCTAACCTCCGATCATAAGAAAGTATTAGATTTAGCCACCAGGAAAGGGTGGATAACAATTGAGGAATTAATGTTAAAAACAAATTGGAGTCAAGAAAGAAGCGAACGCACTTTAGAATCTATGAAAAAATCAGGAATAGCTAGAGTAGATGCTAGCTATGCTGAAGGTAAAAAGTATTACTTCCCCGGCTTAGGGGGCAGATAGAATAAAAAGAGAAAAATACTTAATACTTTTTCTAATAATTTCTGAGAATTATTGAATTATTTCTTCTTTTCTTTCTTTTTAGTAAAAGTTATAACCTCTGGTTCGTCAGATTCTTTCTCTTTTGAAAAATCAAGACCTTCCATAACAAAGGTAAACGTAATAAAAGCAATAATTGCAGCTAAAATTAATGAAGCTACAACAATTTTCCAAGTGGTTGTATATGATGGAATTCGATTTCTGGCTTTCATTTCATTAATCCACTGATAATAAGCTGGTTTAGGATCACCGTTGAGAGTTAGTAAGCCTGCAGTACTATGGATTTCTAGGTAGGGGTTTACGATGGTTTGTAGATATCCAGGCGGATAATCAAATAAAGTGTACCAGCATAGAAACTCCAATTTTTCACTATATTCATCCGTTAACTGGAAAAAAGCACTAACAAATGATGCTTGATATAACCCTCCTCCTCCGGCTCTGGCTTCAGAAATCATATACATATTAGTTATGGCGAATTTCTTATCCCCACAAAGATCAACGAATTCTTGAACTCTATTAATAATGCCTGATGTTGTTAGCTGTGCTAAATAGCCTTGAGGAGTAGTAAAAATCCTGGCTGAAAAGGCATAAACATCGCAAGTATTAACAAAGGAAGGAAGAATCTCTTCAATAACTTTAATATCCACTTCTGCTCGTTGATTTCTGAAAATGGTTAAGACAGTAATATTAGGATAATTGTTTTGGATATAATCATACATATTCTCACACAAATCAATATAATCATCAAGCATGGCAGAACTTGTTAAATACTCACTTTCAAAATCATAAAAAGTTTCAAAATAATCATTAATTTCAGCGCCATAGCTGATGTATTGTAAATCGGGTATAAGACTTACAACAAAATCTGTGAAATTTTGTAATTGTTCAATAATAAATGGATCATTAAAACGAGTGACATTTGAATCCGGGGCCGGTGGTGTGGTGTATCGCTCAATAGTAATATTAGCAGGTAAATTTGTGGTATTACTATTAATTACTGCAATTGAGACAGATGATGCTAATTCTGGATGAGTGTCCAAGTAAGTGGTTTTCCATTCCATTAAATATTGCCAGTTAGAAGTTAAATCACCCCAACCATAACTTCGATGTTCAATTTGCCCTCCCATTTCTACAGCATGATTATAACCGACATCATATAATTCTGGAGAAGAAGTAGGACCATTAATCCAGGTAAACCCAATTTTAATGTCTTCTGCAGCAGCAGTAACTTCAAGAGCATTAATATTTAATGTAATGGGGAGAAGACAAGAGAGAGAGAGGATAAGCATAAGAACTTTTTTTCGTGATAGAGAGGAATTCAATATAAACACCATCTTTTTATTTCTTACGTTTTTTAGTTCGTTCGGATTTCTTCCGAGTTCGATATTTTGAGGAGCTACTAGATTTCTTTTTACGACTACTAGGTTCTTTCGCAACACGAGACTGTGTTTTCTTCGATTTTTTAGGAGCAAGTTCCAATTTTATCCCCTCAGACTCTACTTTTGTTTCTGTATCCTTAATTCTTACAACGAAACCTAAAACTCCTACAAGCAAACAAACAGCTATTAACTTGATTAAATCTTGAATAAAGGTAATCCTAAAGAAAATCAAATCATATGCAATTCCCAGAGTTCCGCCAGCAAAAAGTTGAGTCCACATACCAGATTCCTTCTCTAATAAATCATATTCACTTTTAGATGTGAAGGCTACCACAGAGCCAGTTGCAATAAGTACAATTAATGTGACTATGAAAAAGCTACTACCTAAGAAAAATTGTGTGAGGGCATTAATTGTACTAGCAAAACCAAAACCAGCAAAAATATACATAATGGAAGGACGCATAATCCCAAGCTCCAGCGTAGAAACCTTTTTCCGTTCTTGATACTGTTCAAGATTTCTATTTAATACTATAGCCATTAAAATATATAATGAACCAATAGCTATTCCTTTGAAGATGTTTATGAAAACATCAGGGCGTAAACGCATTAATTCGAAAGTAAGGCCAAAAACCAATCCTTCTAATATTATGGAATAACTTTTAGCATCAACTGATAACTCTCCACCAGCTTTGCCAATAACTCTTGCACAAATATAACCGCCTATAACTAAAATCAAAAAAACAGGGATTAAAGAATAAAGC
This sequence comes from Promethearchaeati archaeon, assembly GCA_034660795.1. Classification (GTDB taxonomy): domain Archaea; phylum Asgardarchaeota; class Heimdallarchaeia; order JABLTI01; family JABLTI01; genus JAYEJY01. Next base: position 4,040 of record JAYEJY010000260.1, read on the forward strand.
GCTAACATATATCCAAGAATTACAGATAAAGCAAAACCCATCACAAAACCTGATAACAATAACCAAATAACGGCTCCATTTTGACGTCTCAATTTCACACAAATTCCTTATGTATCTTTCATAATAATAGTAATGGATTAACTATGTCAAGTTTTCATCAAATGATATCCATTAGTAATTATCTTAAGAGATTATTATTTCTATGAAAGATAAGAAGATATTTGTTTTTTTCCATCAATATTAGGTAAAAAGATCATCTTGCTTGAAGTTCTAGCTCTTTTTCAAAGGATTATTTTAATCCTTGTTGTAAACGGAAAATAAGTTCAGTAACTTCTGCATAGGTTAATTTTATGGCATTTACTTGGTTTTGTTTTCCAAACTTAGTTAAAATAATTCTAACAGAACCACTTGTTAACCATCGGTTATCTTTCAAATAAGGATCTTCTACAAAAATTTGTAAACTGTTTGAACGACGATTATTATAAAAATGCATAATGTCACAAATTTTTACTGAATCCGAATTGAATTTTTTATATTTGTCTTTTGAGTTTGTTTCACTTGCCATCTTGAAAAACTTCCAACTCATTGCTTACTAGTTCTTTTAAGACTTTTTTATATAAAGACCTAAATAAGGCTAACAAAAGAGTTAGCCGAAAGTAATTTTGCTAAAATAAGAAATGGTGCTGAGGACGAGATTCGAACTCGCGCGTGTTTGCACACAACAGCTGACTAGTAGAACATTCCTAGAAAAAGAATCACTCTTTCCAGGCTGTCGCCCTACCAGGCTAGGCCACCTCAGCTTTTTTTAAGCGTTTAGTTGGTTAGTAAAAGGGATATTTAGATTTTCTGCTTTCATTGATTTTTTTTCCTTTCTTAATAGTTAATTGCTTTAAGAATCCAATAACCAGATTGTTTCTCCAATACTTTATACGAACCGAAAGTTTTAGTTATCATATCTTTTATAGAAGTTAAACCCTTTTTTTTCGGCACTACCAGTTGTAGTGATCCATTTGCTTTAAGATTGGTTTTTGATTGGTTAATTAATTCTCTTAAGGTTTTTTTACCTGCCATAATAGGGGGATTCGAAAGAATAACATCATATAATTGATGAGGAAGTGATTCGAATAAATCACTTTGATAAACTTCTGTATTGGATTTCACATTGTTAATTTCACAATTTATTCGAGTCATTCGGACAGCAATAGTATTAATATCTGCTAAGACCACTTTTATCTCCGGATAGCGTTTTGCAAGAGCTATTCCTAGATAGCCATAACCACATCCCAAGTCTAAAATCTGTAATTTGGGTTGAGAGGGGATCTCGGTTGCATGTAGTAACACTTCACTTCCTGTATCAACTTTCTTCCAATTAAAAATTCCGGATTGACTTTTAAAAATTAAAGGAATACCAAAGGCAGAGGTTTTGATTGTAGTCTTTTTTCCAGAGCTTGTGGGATCTCGGGAATAATAATGATTCATTGTAAAGCTTTCCTTTTTACCACACTTTAGGATAAACATCTCTTTTCATTAATACCCTAGAAGTATCTGCAGCAATGCCATGATTTTTTTCCATGATATCTTGATAATTCATCTGGGCATGTGCAAGAGCAACTGCTTCTCCTTTGAGACTCATAATGGCGACCAAAGAACCTTTTTTCACAATATTATCAATTTTCACTACACCAGGAACGGCTAAATTTGCGCCATGGCAAATAGCTGCAATAGCATTATCTCTTATCACAATTTTTGGCAAATGCTTCAAACCAAATTCAAAAGGTTGAATAACTTTTCTGAGTGGTGTTTCATCTTTAGTTTCTTTCCATAACTCATAAGCATCAAAAATGCGAATAAGAGACGAAAGGGTTTCGTCTTCTTTAAAAGGACCTGTTTTTGTTCGGCGTAACTCTTTCATATGTGCTCCAACACCGAGAACCAAACCTATATCATGACATAATTTACGTATGTACGTTCCTTTTTCACAACCAACTTTGAATAAAACATCTTGGCCTATTTGTTCCATTAAATCTAAATAATAAATGGTTCTTTTCCGTAAGACCCGTTTTACTGAACTCTTAACGGGAGGTTTTTGGTAAATTTGCCCTTCAAATAATTGTAATGTGTCTTTTACAATTTCATAATCAATAGCTTTGTGTAAATGCATGACACAAACATATTCTTTTCCTGCAACAAGTAATGCATCATTAATCTTCGTTGCATCATTTAAGGCAATAGGTAAAACACCACTTACAGCTGGATCCAGTGTCCCCGAATGACCAGCTTTGGGGATGTGTAAAATTTGTTTGACACTTGCCACAATTTCTTGACTTGTAGGATTGGGATGCTTATCGACGTTGATAATACCTAATCTAAAAAGATCCTCAATTGATCTTTCATTTGGAGGTAATCCATAATCAGTTATTTCATAATCATCAGATTTAATGAGGAGTTCTCTTTCTTGTTCGGATGGTAATTGTCTTTTTAATTGTGGCAAAAAAACATCTCCTAGAATTACTTGATTGAATGAAAAAGGAACAGTTAAAAAAGCTTTACTACAAAAAAGAGAAAAAAAACTAGAAATCAACAAAATAAGAAAAAAATAAGAGAGAAGACATCATTTCTCAATTACTCTTAAACATTAAGGGAAATTTCCTCAGCTATAAAATCATCCAGCTTTGCATCTTTAGCAGCTGCAACAATATCTTCATCTGTTGCTTTCCGTTTTATATCTAATTTCTTCTTAGTGGGTTCAAGATGTTTGATATTTACACGTCGTCTCTTAATGCCACTGAGGCTAGGAGGGCCAGATATAAGCACATAATTTTTGTCAATCATATCGACAATAACTGCTTTTTTCATGGCTTCTCTACCAGTAGTTTTTACTACAATTCGTCCAATTTCTATCATAATTAATTCTCCTTCAAAGATTTTCGTCAAATCTTATCCCTACGTCACCTGTAAGGGAAACCTTATTGACATCATCTAGTATATAAAAGAAAAAAAATGTCTCTACTTTTTAATTGTTTGCTTTCTAATGAGAAGAATGAGGCTTTTCATGTTCGATAAATGTTTCACAAGCAGCTAACAATATCTCTAGGCAAACCTCTTTTGATAATCGTTCTGTATTTAGGATTAAATCATAGATAGACTGATCCTCTAAATCAACGCCATAAATGATTTTGAAGCGATTTATTTCACTGTCCCGACGGTATTTTGTTTCTTCAAGAGCTTCCTCAAATGAACGCTCATCACGACCAGAAATACGCTTAACACGTATTTCCAAAGAAGCTGTTACATAAATATTAAAATCAGCGTAATCTTTCGCCATCCAGGAGGCAAGTTGCCCTTCTAAAACAACATCTCCCTTAGCAGCTTCATCTTTAGTAATTGCATCAATTTCCCTATCAATAGAAAAATCATTCTCACATTTTTTAGAAAATGCCTCTAAATTAAGTTGCGCTTTTTCAGCTAATTTTCGAAAAGTTTTTCCTGAGGAAATATAGCGTAGAGAAAAATGATCAGCAATTGCTTTGGCATAGGTACTTTTTCCTGCACCATGTGGACCGGAAATTGTGATTACTACCACCTGTTGATACACACCTAGGTAATTATTTGTAAGATTTTTTGAATGATAACCTTACTTAAATCTAATCATAAACATAGGATTTTTTCATCGTTTTTAAAGTATTTTTCACCCAAATTACTAAAAATAATTAAAAAGACTGAAAGTAAAACTAACAAACGAACGAAAAAAATACAGTAATTTAGAAAGAATTTAAGCGAAAGCCAAGAATGAGGAATCAAATTTGACGCCTAAAAAAACTCTAACAAAAGCTCAAGCAGAAATAATGACCATTCTAGCGAAAGAGAGAGAAATTTCGCAAAAAGAGCTTGTTCGGAGAACCAATAAAGAAGAAGTAAAAGTAGTGCAAACGATACTTGAGCTTTCAGAAGAAGGTTATATTACCACATACGAAAAATTAGAACAGCACTATTTTCTGACAGAAGAAGGAAAAGACTATAACAAAAATGGTTTGCCAGAAAAACAACTTCTGGAAGAATTACAAAATAAAAAAGAAGAACTTGTTCTATTAGAGGATTTTACTGAAGAAACAAACCTTCCCCCAAAAATAGTCAATATCGCTATTGGATGGATGAAAAGGAAAAAGTGGGTTGAATTTACTAAAAAAGAGAAAAAAACGTATCTTAAGATAAAGGAGAGGGAAAAAAAGGATATTGATGCACAAATTTTAGAGCAAATTGAAAAAAGACAAATTGATCAACTTAATAAAAAGAAAGAAATGAAAACCCAGGTAAAAACATTAGAAAAAAGAGGACTCGTTACTATTCAAGAAGAAAAAACAAGATTTGTTAAACTAACTAATGTAGGGGAAAAATTGCTTGACAAAGGCTATAAAATACAGGAAAAAATGGAAACATTACTTACTCCTGAAATGATTATAACTGGTTCATGGAAAGAGAAAAAATTCAAAGCATATGATCCTACCATTGATGTCCCAAAAACATATGTGGGACGGAAACACCCCATCTTAGAAGTAATCAATGAGCTTCGTGAAATTCTTCTTGAAATGGGTTTTAAAGAAATACGTGGGCCGTTAGTTGAATCTGAATTTTGGAATTTCGATGCTCTTTTTCAACCCCAAGATCATCCTGCTAGAATGTTACATGATACATTTAAAATTGAATACCCTAAAAAAGCTGACTTACCACCAAAAAAAGTTGTAAATAAAGTAAAAAAAACACATGAAAATGGATGGAAAACAAGAAGTACTGGCTGGAACTATCCTTGGGAAATCAGTCAAGCTAGGAAATTAGTACTTCGCACACATACCACAGCAACAACAGTCAAACATTTAGCAAAAGCACATACAGAATGGACACCACCTGAACGTGTGTTCTCTATCGATCGTGTTTATCGGAATGAAAGTGTAGATTACAAACATCTGGCAGAATTTATGCAATTTGAAGGGATTGTAGTTGAAAAAGATGCAAGCCTACGCAACTTAATGGGTTATTTAAAGACATTTTATGGAAAAATGGGTTTTGATAAAATTCGATTAATACCTTGTTATTTCCCATATACAGAACCCTCTATTTCAACATTGATTTATGTTGATAAATTTGACTCGTGGTTTGAAATGGGAGGTTCAGGTATTTTTCGACCAGAAGTGACTTTACCCTTTGGTGTTAAAGAACGAGTACTTGCTTGGGGACAAGGATTAGATCGATTAGTCATGCTTAAATTAGACATAGAAGACATACGAGATGTCTATACAACAGATATAAATCGATTACGCACAACACCGTTAAGATTCTGAAAAAAAATAATTAATTGATAATTTTTTCAACCTTTAATTCAAAAGCTCCTACTGGATTTTCCAGATCGAAATTTTCTAAAACAAGAGGGTGAATTTCACCAAAAATACCAACAATTTCATCGTTAACAAAGACGTTGGCACATCGTCCAGAGAAGAAACTAGGGTGCTCTGTTTCTTGAAAGTGATACTCTTTGATACCAAGAGCATCAAGAATAGCTACTACGATAGATTTAATCTCAACAAAATCAGCTTTGGAATGAATACTCGCGCCGCTTAGAAATATCTCTCGTTTAACTTTTGTTTCTTGGTTCTTATCTACTAGACACACATCTCCAGTGTCAAAGATTTTTTGGGGGAGAGGATATGGTTTATTCTCCTCAAGTACCTTAAGTAAACCGGGTAATAGGCTATCGCGAACAATATTATATTCCTTACTTACTGGATTTAATAACACCACAGGATTACCTTTGGTTCGCATTTTATCATATTGCCAATCACGAGATACAAGGGTAAAATTGAATATCTCCAAAAAGCCAAGCCCTGACATAATTTCCCGGCATTTATTTTGTAATTTTACAATAGGATGTTCTTGACCTATTGTGACGAAATTATCAAGGACAGGTTCTAAATTATGATAACCATATGTTATTGCGACTTCTTCAACTAAATCAATTTCGTGTAAAATATCTGTTCGAAAAGAGGGGATTTCAACTGTCAGTGTTCTTGCGCCTTTTTTATAGGGTAAAACATTTAATCTTGCTTTTTCGAGATAAGTTTTTATTTCTGCTTTCTTTAGGTTTAACCCTAAAATATCCTTAACATATTTTGCTTTGACTGTTTTTTCTTGCAAAGCAAATGTTGGCGTTTCTTTTATTATTTCAGCAG
>JAYEJY010000261.1:0-2005 GCA_034660795.1 Promethearchaeati archaeon
AGTGCTTGGTAAATTTTCTCCTCATCGTTTTCATCCAGTCGTTTGAATAGCCCTTTTTGGGCATATAAACCCATTGCGACTACATCTTTAACTAAAGCTGGAAAATTTCTATCGATAGCTTCTAATTGAGGTAAGTATCCTAATCTCACTCGTAAATCCGTCATTTGAGTATCTTTGATGATATTTCGGCCAAAAACACGTACCTTACCTCTAAATGGTTTAAGAACGCCTACCATAGTTTTTAGGAGAGTACTTTTTCCAGAGCCATTAGGGCCACATATCCCTAAAAATTCGTTTTTATAAACATCTAAGTTAATATCAAAAATGGCAACAGTTGATTGATATGCAACAGCAATATCTTTCATACAAATAACTAACTCATCAGATGTTTCAGGACAATCCTTGGTTTTACTGTATGTTTTAGCCATTTTGCTTTTCCTCCTTATTGTTTTCCTCAATGAATAGGTCATGTGGGTGTTTTGAGGTTTTTTTAATGGGGATTTGATCTCTTTCAATTTTCACACTATCTTTTTCATGGAAATGAGGAATATCAAAAAATTCGCATTCGTCATTTGTACATACATCTTTTGGTCCTGTAAGATAATTTTTACAAAAGGGACATTCTAACTGACCTTTTCTTGCTGAACGACGTTTTGGTGACAATATAAACGAGATCAAAAAGGTAATAGTAAGCAAGGAAACTATGGTAGAACCAGATGGTAAATCAAAGATATACGATAAGAAAAGACCCAGAATCGATGAGATAACCCCAAATATAACGGATAAGAGGATCATTTTGTTTAATTTATAGGTCCATTGATGTGCTGTTGCAGCAGGAGTAACAATCATAGCAAAAACAAGAATAGCACCAATTGCTTTTAATGAAACAGAGATAGTAAGTGAAACAACCACAAGAAAAAGATAAGATATATATGTTACAGGAATACCGGAAATTTTCGCTTGCTCATTATCAAAAGTTATGAAATAGAGTTCCTTCTTTATGAGAAATATCAACACCAGAATAACAAGAGAGAATACCATCAATAAGATAAAATCAGTTGAATCAACTAATAGGATATTACCAAAGAGAATGGAATTAATATCTGAACTATATTCTCCATGTAATCCAATAAATAACACAGCCAAAGCCATAAAGAAAGAAAAAACAATGCCTATAATGATTTCATTATTCATAATTTGTTTTTGATTGACAAAACCGATTCCGACAGCAGAAATTAGTGAAAATCCAATTATTGTAATAATTGGATTATCCATTCCCAGAAGGACTGCCAGAGATGCCCCAGCAAAAGCAGAATGAGCAATTGCTTGTCCAAGAAAGATCATTCCTCGTAATAAAACAAACACTCCAATTATTGAGCACACAACCCCAATTACTATTGCTGAAAAGAAAGCTCTGAGCATGAAAGAATTCTGGAAGGATAGGAAAAAATCTAGTACACTTGCCATTTTTAATCACTCTGTAAGGTTGCTACTTTATCACATTCTTTTATTGCGGATATTTCTTCCTCGCAAAAACATATTTTTGGTGAATCGAGTTTGTTATCAATTTTATTAATTAAATTACATGAGATAACACTTGAGAGAATTTTGCTTTCCTCTTGGGCTTCTTCTAATGAGAGGTCTAGGGAGTTTTTTAAAAACATTACTAATATATGAAAATGCCTTTGTCGATGCGCTGCTTTTGTTTCTCCTTTATCTGTTAATGAAACTGGACCATATTTTTCCCAGGTTACAAGTTCGTCTTTTCTAAGTCTATCAACAATGGAATTTAAAGATGAATGAGGTATATCATAACCTTTTTTCTTTAGCTCCGTACGAATATCTCCAATACGAATTGGTCTCATCCATGAATAGAGAAAGTCTAATACTTTATTTTCTAAATCTACCCGTCGTTTCATTCTTTTCCCTCTTTGTTATTTTTTCTAGTATAATATATTTGTCGGACTATAACACCAATCGGTAAAATTATTGCCAGACCAATTAA
>JAYEJY010000262.1:0-10140 GCA_034660795.1 Promethearchaeati archaeon
TATGCTATTAGAGGAATCGGCAAAAATAGCTCATAAGAAATTCCAATCAGAAAATAATGATGAACAAAAAAATAAAGAGTCCAAAAAAATAAGTAAAGATATCGAAGACAAGCAATTTTCAGCAACTGAATTACTAGAGGGGTTTATTGCTTTCGGTGGTATAACCTATACGTGTAAAAGTTCTCTTGAATTAAGTGGTATGGAAAAAGAGGATCTTATTAAAGGGATAGAAATAGAAACTTTACATAATGCAGTTTTATTGATGGAAGAATGCGATAAAATATTATGTTTTTAAAATCCGAATAAACTGCTATAATTAATTACGAATGGGCATTTTACTTTCAATAATTTTTGCTTTTGCATGTAAACCCAATGAATCATAGAGATTTGCTAAGATATGCCATGAAACCTCATGGTCCTCAGGATTTTTCTTAAGTATTTTTTCAAATATTTCTAATGACTTATCGTGTTCTTCTTTGAGAAAAAGTATACATGCTAACGTATCCCAATAATTAATTTTTTTCTTGTTTAATTTTAATGCTTTTTTGATTAAATGATGTGCTTCATCTAACTTTCCAATTTCCATGTTTATGAAAGCAAGTCGATTTAAAATTACATGATTTTTTGGATTTATGTCTAGTGCTTTTTGTAAAGGTTTAAGGGAACGTAATGGTTCGTCTAAATAATAATAACACAATCCTACTCCTTCTAAGGAGAGAACATCTTCGGGATTAATTTTCAATGATTGGTAAAAACTATCCTTTGCTGTCTCAATGTCTCCTTGTTGAAAAGCTAATTGCCCATGTAAACGCCAAGCAAAATATTCAGCGTCATTAAATTCTATTGCTTTTTCCAAAAAATTGATTGCTCTTCCTTTATTTCCCACAGTTTTATAGATTAAACTTAACGCAAGATATGCTTTATAACATTGATTGCCATTTTCTATGGTTTTTTCACAGAGAGATAAATCATCAAGATATTGAAACTCATTAAAAATATAATTGTTTCTTGGGATTATACTCTCAAATTCCTTTTTATGATGGAGTATTTTTTTTATTTTATTAATTGCATCAGCAAAAGCATTTTTTTTAATACTCGATATAGCCTCATTAAATAAATCTATCCCTGTTTTGTTCATAAATTATTCCAGCTATAATTGAGTAATTATTTTTTTAAAATTATCATTTATTAAGGTACATATTAGCTTGGAAAATTTTTTTTAAGGGGAATACTCATAGCCAACATTTTCTAAATTAATTTGGTATAACTCAATTTGATGGTTTTTACAAGCCTTAATTATTTGCCCAGAATAATGTAACATAACAATTCCTCTTCGAATTTTAGTTTCTGGTATTTTCATTAAATTACAATATTCTTGTAAATTGTATCTTGCTATTTGTCCAAGAGTTTTATCCTTTGCTGTAAGTTTGAATTCTAGGAGTAAATGATTGCCTTCCTGATCTTCAAAAACTAAATCAATAATACTACTAGGTATTTTTACTTCAACACCGTTAAATTTGAGCCCTTCTTCAATAAGTTCAGGTTTTGTAATTATTAAATTTCGTAAATCTTGTTCAGAAAATGATAATTTGTCAATATTCAATGATAAAGGAGCCTTAGTTTGTAAAATTTCTTGTAAACCCATTTTGATTGATTTACAGCTACCTTTTACGCCTTGTATCCCTTTAGGATAAATATCAATAATTTTATTATCGGAATATAATAGTACAATAGGAATATTGCTGAGATTTAGATTTTTACCACCTGAAATAGGGAGTGTTGCTCCTCCACCTGAGACAATACGGAATTTTCCACGATTAGAAGCTAAACGCATTTTACCTTTAAGTTGTGATGCTTCATCTTTAGAAATAGATATTATTACTTTATAAGGAATATTTTTTTCCTTTTTGATTTTATTTAAGAGTTCTTTAGCTTCTTTAACGAGATTTTTAGGTGTTTTTTGAGGATCATAATATAATTCAAAATACATTTTAGCTGAATTATTTATTGTGTTTGATGATTTCATCATAATTGGGTATGAAAAATTCTACTAATTAAAAAGTTGGTAAGAATATTAGATTAAAAAAGGCTAATTAAAGTGAGTGTATTCATCATTAAATCTAACAAAAAAGTTTAAACTCCTATATATAACAAAAATACATAGATGTAATTACTATATTTACATAATGATTATATCGTTCTCTTTATGTGTGTTGAAATACAAATGATCCCGGATAACAACCAAGATAAAGATAGTGAAGCAATTTCCTTTAACCAAGAAAAAAACCGTGATGATTCTACAACCAATTTAAAAGAATCAGGTGATTCAATGGAAATCCTTGAGATTGGTAAGCAAAAAATAAGTTGGCAACAAGTTGTCTTACTGATATTATCCTCTACCTCTCTTCTAATATTAGGTCTTATACTAATTTTTACACTGATTGATAGTTTCCCCATTTTTTCACAATATGGCATTTTTAAATATTTATTTGGTAACACTTGGAATCCCCAGCGTGGTCAATATGGTGTTTTACATGCTATTATTGGAACATTCTTAGTTGTTATCGTTGCAATGATTTTAGCTATTCCTTTGGGAATTTCAGTAGCTGTTTATATGGCTGAAATTGCCCCTGAAAAAATTAGAAAAGTTTTAAAACCAACTATTGAACTTCTGGCAAGTATTCCCTCTGTTATTTATGGCTTCTTTGGCTTATTTACAGTTGTTCCTGCAATTAAATGGCTGTTTAAACTTCCTACTGGAGAAACTGGTTTAGCCGGCTCAATAATCTTAGCTATTATGGTCTTACCTACTATTATATCAATAAGCGATGATGCATTACATGCTGTTCCTCAAAGATTTCGCGAAGGATCATTCGCGTTAGGAGCAACCAAATGGCAAACCATCTGGAGAGTTATCTTACCTGCAGCAATGTCCGGTATAACAGCTTCAATTATTCTTGGATTTGGACGAGCCATTGGCGAAACCATGGCAGTTTACATGGTTTCTGGAGGTGCAACTAATATGCCTAAACCTTTCTTTAATATTTTAACTTCTTTAGACCCACTTACAGTGTTGATTGCAAGAGAAATACCAGAAGCAGCAGAAAATTCTTTGCATTTTTATGCTCTTTTTGGAACTGCAGTTGTCTTATTTGTAATTACTTTTGCTATTAATTTAACAGGTGATATACTTGTAAGACGATATGCGAAAAAATTGAGGGGGGAAGATTAAGATGTCCACGAAGAATTCAAAAGAACAATCAAGTAATAACTCAATAAATGATTCTCAAATTGATTTGGATTATGATTTGGATGAAATGCCAAAAAGAACCAGAATAATGAATCCTAAACAATCACAAAAAATCTATTTTATCTTATTAGCATCTTCAGCTGTTTTCATCTTTGGAGTTTTTTTGACGATTATTATTATGATTATAGTAAATGGTTTCCGAGGAATGTCTTGGGAGTTATTATTTGCTGATCCGGGTCTTGAGGTAGAATTTTCCATTAAAGCAGCAATTTTTGGCACCTTCCTCTTAATTACATGCTCGGTACTAATTGCACTGCCATTAGGACTCTCAGCAGCAATTTACCTTAATGAATATGCAAGAGAAGGTATAATTGTAAATATAATTAATCAAGGAATTAATAATCTCGCAGGTGTCCCTTCAATAGTCTTTGGTTTATTTGGATATGCATTCTTTTCATTAGTGCTCGGGTTTGGAAAATCCCTTTGGGCGGGTATGTGTACTCTTGCTTGTATGATGCTTCCAACGATAATTCGAGCCTCCCAAGAAGCTCTTCGAAATGTCCCAGATGAATATCGAGAGGGAAGCTTCGCGTTAGGGTCGACCAAATGGCAAACTATTCGATGGGTTGTTTTACCATCAGCTACACCTGGGATTGTGACTGGAGTAATTTTAGCACTCGGTCGTGCAGCTGGTGAAACAGCAGCAATTTTATTTGCAGGTGCTGCTATAGTTCCAAAATTTTTAGGTTTCAGTGGCCGTTTTGGTGCATTACCTGTCTATTTGTATATGAAAACTGTGAATATGATCAGTACTAATCCTTATTTATTATGGGCTTGTGCTTTAGTATTACTCGTTGTGGTCTTCAGCTTCAATGCAATCGCTTACATAATAAGAAGTAGAACAGAACATAGAGCGAAGCATTATTAACCATCCAACAATTAACTCTTATTTTCTTTTTTAATTATAACTTGTATTACTTTTGGATAAGAAATTGAATAAAGACTTAAAAATTACGGAAATTAAAATTATGTAAGAAAATTTATCTATTATAACAAACTCTAAAAATATTATTAGTAGTAAATCTTTATCCCAAAGTAATTGATGTGAACAAAGATGAAAAGCAATAAATACAAATTACTATTAACTACAATATTTGGTATTATACTAATTTGTAATAGTTTTGTTACCGTTCAAATTAATAGAAATATAAATACTTTACAAGAAACGAACTCAAATATTAAAGAATCAAACAAATTATCTCTCAATCCTCCTGATATGCCATTGATACCTCCAGCAACTTCTAATGGAGTTACTAAAATTAGTGAATTAGATACTGATTTTGGAAATGCTTATCGTATAACAAGAAATTCTGATACCATCATAGTTTCCGGACTTACAGGTGGAGTTACCTTTGTTGATGTATCAAATCCTAACGAGGTTGAAGTTTTAGGCAATTATTATGAGGGAGGTTCCGTAGAAGATGCAGTTTTCAAAAGTGGATATTGTTATGTTGCAAATAGTGAGTTAGGAGTTCAAGTTCTAGACATTAGTGACTATGAAGAAATTGAGTTAAAAGATACGTTCTATAATGGTGGGGAAGCTCATGACTTGGAATTTATTGGCTTTTCTTTGTTATATGTAGCAGATGGTACTGATGGCTTAGAAATTCTTTCAATTAAGGAGAGTCTCACTAATATTAGTTATATAAAAAATGTTGATTTTGGAGTTTCAGAAATATTATCTATAAGAACAGATCAATTAAATAATATTGCATTCTTATCATGTGGAGTAGATGGATTACTTGTCTTAGATATTACAGTACCAAGACAACCACAATTGATTGATCATTTCTATCCGGAAAATACTGATGTTAGACATTCATCCAATTATGCAAAAGCCCTATATGTTGCAAATGGAGATCAAGGTGTTGTAGTTTATAATTACACAGATCAACAAAACATAACTGAAATCGATACTTATGATATATCAAGTGGAACAGCTGCCTTTACTTTTTGGGAAGTAGGAAAAATACTGTATATATCAACAGGTGAAGAGATTAAAATTTTAAACGGAACTATACCCAGTAATTTAACACTAATAAATACTTTTTCTTTCACAGTTGGTGAAACAAAAGGGCTTTTAGTTGCAAGTGATATTTTATTTGCTGGAAATGATTTTGATCTAAAAATTCTAGATGTGGATGATGTTGAGAATCCAATACTACTAGATTCGCTTACATTTGCTGGAGATCCACAAACCGTTTCACTAGATGGTGATATTGCAATACTAGCAAAAGGTAATGTTGGTCTTGATGTTGTGAATATTACTAATCCAGCAAAACCATTATTATTATCAAAATACGAACCTTTAGAGGATTCTATTGTAGATGTTAAACTCAAGGATGATTATGTATATTGTGCTGCTGATTCAGGTTTCTTGATCATAGATATCTCAGACCCACAAAATCCCACTGTTCTTTCAAGTATAAACACAGATTCAACAACTGCAGTAGCAATAAGTGGAAATTATGCTTATCTTTCTACAGATACTAATGACTTGCTAGTTTTTGATATAATTGATAAAGAAAACCCTACACAAGAAGCAGAACTTAATTTAGCCGGTACAGGTGTGGATATCTTCATAGAAGGAACAAGAGCTTATGTAGCAATGGGTAGTGCCGGTGTACGAATAATTGATATCTCAACACCAACATCACCAAATGGTCTTGTAACACAAAGTACAAGTAATGCTCAAGGGATTGTCGTTAATAATTCAATACTCGCTGTAGCAGATCATACAGCAGGTTTAAAAATCTACAATGCAACCAACACTGGAACAATTACTTTATTAGATTCTGTTCTAACATCAGGATATACAGTTACAGATGTTGATGTACTAAACGAAGAATATTATGTATCATTAGCTGAAGATGGGATAAAAACACTGAACGCTTCAGATTTAACAAATGTTAAAGATAAATATTCATTTAATGATGGTGGTACGATATCCGGAATAACATTATTTGAGGAATTAATTTATACAGCGGACGAAATTGACTCTTTAGAAATCTTGGGAATAGATTCTGATTTTGATAGATTGGCTAATTTTGTCGAAATTAATATTTGGGGAACCAATCCTTATTTAAATGACACTGATTTAGATGGTATCTATGATGGAGACGAGAGGGATTATTGGCATGATAGGGAGATTGACCCATTATTTGATTTCGATAACGATGGATTGGGTAATATTCTTGATTTCGATTCTGACAATGATACAATCTCTGACGGTTTAGAGGTATATTACTATAATAGCGATCCAAATAATTTAGATTCTGATGATGATGGAATTTCTGATGAGGATGAAGTAAATATCTATGGTACTAGCCCAAGCTCAGAGGATACAGATTCAGATGAGTTAACGGATTATGAAGAAATCTTCACCTATTTCACCAACGCAACTAACCCTGATACTGATGGAGACGGACCTTATGATGGATGGGAAGTTGGCTATAACTTTAATCCATTACTAAATGATAGTTATTTTGATAATGATACTGATGGTTTAACTGCAGCACTGGAATTCCAATATGGAACTGATCCATTCAACGAGGATACTGATGATGATGGAATAATTGATGGTGATGAAGTTTTCATTTACGGAACAGATCCAACAAAAGAGGATACAGATGGGGATTTTATGGATGATAAATGGGAAATAGAAAACTCATTAGATCCAACAGATGGTACGGATGGTTCCACCGATTTAGATGGCGATGGGTTGAATAATTATCAAGAATATTTCTATGACACAAATCCAGCGTTGAATGATACTGATGGTGATACAATGGACGACTATTGGGAAGTATATAATGGAACTGACCCCAAAACAAATGATGCCTTAGATGATCCTGATAATGATGGCTTAACGAATATTGAGGAATATATGCTTGGAACAAAACCCCTTGATCCTGATACTGATGATGATGGTTTCACGGATGGTGAAGAAGAATTAGCTGGAACAGACCCCACAGACCCCAATGATTATCCAACAACAACACCTCCAACACAACCAGCTGGAATACCTTTAATTACTGGAATTATTATTCCTTCAGTAGTTTCTATAACATTTATGATATTCAGAAAAAAACGCAGATAAAAAAACGTTTTTTTCTTACTTTTCTTCTTTTTATTTGGGTTATTTTTTTATTTGTTAATGATTAGAAGAGTAAATGATACTATCAATGAAAACAAATAACAAAAGGTTAAAACGCTTTAGAAGATTATTTAACAAAAAAAGTAAACCTATTATAGGGATGATTCATTTAAAACCGCTACCTGGTTCACCAAATCATTCTTTATCTATTCCTGAAATTATTGCTGCTGCAGTAGATGATTTTAACGCTTTAGTAATGGGAGGAATAGATGGGGTTCTTATAGAAAATTATCATGATAATCCTTATCATGCAACAGAATGTGACACTTACACAAATAGCATAATTACTCTTATTGTCAAAGCTTTACAAAAAAGAACAAATATACCAATTGGTATTAACATTTTACGAAATGCTTGTTCAGATGCCTTAAAAATAGCACAAATTACAAATGCCGATTTTATCAGATGTAATATTTTCACTGGTGCATACGTAACAGATCAAGGAATTATTCAAGGCTGTGCTAGGAAATTACAAACTATTAAAAAGAATTGGTCTTTACGTTTAGAAAATAATTATACTAATACTTTGATATTTGCAGATGTTTTTTGTAAACATGCAACTCCAATAGCTTCAAGGAATATTAATTATGAAATTGCAGATGCATTTAATCGGGGCTTAGCAGATGCGATTATTATAACAGGTAATAAAACCGGAGAACCAATTGATCTAGAAACTTTACAAAATCTCTATCAAGAAAATAAATCAAGCCCAATTATTTTAGGTAGTGGTTTAACTTCAGACAATGCTGAACAGTTATTAGAATACGCTGATGGTGCAATTGTTGGAACTTTTACTAAAAAAGATCATTTGATTGAAAAACCTGTTGATACAAAAAATGTTCAAAAATTAATGAAAATCATTGAAGAAAAATGGCGTTAATATATTTTTTAATTTGTATTGATGCTTTTGTGTCATTCTATAGAAATTTATAGTAGGTTGTCTTTCCTTTAATTATAAATTTGAAAACATTTGACTTTTACAAAATAACCACGGGTTAAAGAAGCAATGTCGCGTGAAATAAAGCAACTCCATAAAAATTATCACGATATGTCTCAAAATGAAATTTGGGATACTATAAGAAAAATCCGAACGAAAGCCAATCTCCAAGCAAATACAAAACAAGCAAGAGATTTAGCTCAAATACTATATGAATTATTTGACCTACCAGTAATGACTGAAAAAATTTCTAATCAGCTAATTTTACTTAATCAATTAATTGAGTTAGTAGAATGGACGAAAAAAGATAAAAAAATTCTAAACTTATTAGTTCAATCTATACAAAAAATACCAATTGTAAATCATTCTATTACAAAGGAAGAACGATTAAACATTTTCAAAAAATTATCTCAAATGATGAAAAAATTTCCGGAAAATACTTCATTACTAGATGCTGCTTCACAGGTTATAGTAGAAATAATTCGAAGAAGTCAAGATCAAGAAATTTTGTCAATCATATCTCAAATGAAAGAAATAACAATGAATAACCCTTTGAATGAAGCGATACAACTTCTTCATGCTCGAGTATATATGAATGCCTTTTTTTATTTAACTATTCAAGATATTACAATTATTGATAGATTATATGAAGAATTCAGTTGTTTTGCTTTAAGTAAATCAACAGATGAAAATTTGCCACAATGTCAAATAAAAAAACTATATATTGTAGAAAATATAAATGAAATTTTTCAAGAAGGGATAATAAATGCCATTATTAATTTAGCAAGAATAAGAAAACAAAGAGAAAATGACTGTGATGAATGTCTTAATCTTATCAGAAAAATTCTAACAGACTCTGAACAGTTTTTAAGAAAAGAAGAGGAAGATCAATCATTTTTTAAAGATGTATATCGGTTATTATATGCTTTTGAACAGTTTAATCTATGGGACCATTTTCAGGACATCCCTCTCATCAATGAATTGAAACAATTGCAAGAAAAATCTATGGAAAATAAAAAAGCTCAAACAAAACTTCTTGCAATAAGAAAACTGATGAGAATTGATGAATATGATGCTTTAAAAATAGGTCGACGTGGTTTACTTCTAAAATATGATTTTGGAAACCCAGACAACATTAAAGTACTAATTAATGATATAAGAAATCATTTGGAGAAAGAGAAGGATTTTTTCTTGGTTGAAAAAGTTGATGCTATTATTAGTCAAGATAGTAAAATTGAGAAATCATTACGTGAAAAAGGGTATATCCCACAAGATAAAAAAACAATTTCAGAAATACAAGATCGAACAACAAAAGATGATGATTTAACACAATCTGCTGTACAAGAAATAAAATTAGTTGAACCCTTGAATTTTTTACGTAATATTAATAGAAATATGGAAAAAAACCTGCCTAATCAAATAGCTTATGCGAAGGGGCATATCTTTGCTGTCGGAATGTTTGGATATAATAGTAAAACACTACAAATCAAAAAAGAAGAAACCAAAGAAATCATCATTACTATTGAAAATACAATGATGATGTTAGAAATTATTGAACCCTTAACTAGAGCCATCACATTACGAGCTGGAAGATTAGATGCTAATGCAACTGAATTTTTATTGCCATTTTTAACTCAGCATGGACTGAAATTTTTATCAAAAATTTATTCCAATTATCCATTTGTTAGTAATTTAACAAGATTATTATCCTATTTAGGAAGAACCAGTCAAATTGAT
>JAYEJY010000263.1:0-10029 GCA_034660795.1 Promethearchaeati archaeon
AACAAATACAAGTGGCTTGCTAAGTACAATTTTCATGATTAATATGCAATATCGATTCACCAAATTAAATAAGGCAGCTAATAGTTTTGGTGCTATTCAATTACAAGTCTGCGAAGGATTACAAGAAATAATTGAAAAAATGCAAACGGGTACTAAACAATTGCATTATTCTATGAATAATTTCTCAGATGTTACAAATGATCTTCAAACTATCCAATATAAATTAGAAAGTTTGGAAATTGAACATTACCCAAAAAATAAACGATAAAAAGAGAAAAAAGAAAGTTAAAGACTTCGTTTGAAGAAATCAACCATGGTTTTTACAGAAATCTTCCGGGTTTCGATATCACCGAAACCACCATGACCAACGTCACCAAGTTCTTTATATTCGAAATCTTCGCCTTCTTCTTTTCCTAATTCAAGTAATTTATCTCGAAAGATTCTTGCTTGGGATACGGGACAACGGGGATCATTAACGCCATGCAAAATGAATAGTTTTGTTTCCATTTGGTCAGCAAAGTTCACTGCACTTCGATCCTCCCATAATTCTTTATCCTCTACAGGGTCGCCCATTTGTCTTTGTAAGAAATATTTGAAATGAGGCATTGATTCTTCGTACATTTTATGAAGATCTGAAATGCCAATCCATGCAAAGCCTGCTTTCCAATGTTTAGGTGCTTTTGTTACAGCAATGAATGTCATGAAACCACCGTAAGACCCGCCTGCAACACCTATTCTCTTTGGATCAACATATGACAAATTCTCAAGATATTTTTTCGCATGAACAACATCTTTCAGGTCTTTTCCACCCCAATCTTTTATACAAGCATCTCTGAATTCAACACCATATCCTGTGCTTCCACGGACATTTGGTAAGATAACTATAAATCCTTCAGAAGCAACATATTGCATATATGCGCTAAAATTCATGAAATATTGTCCTGTTGGACCGCCATGGACATTAACAATAGCTGGTAATTCTACACCATCAGGTATATCTTTTGGTTTATAGACAACTGCTGCAATCTCTTGGTCATCGAAAGAAGGATACTTAATATATTCCGGTTTAATGAATTTGTCTGTGTCTAAAGATCCATAATCGGATTCGAGTAAAACTTCAGTTGTGTTATTCTTTAAATCATAAATCCAAACTTCACTATGGACATTTGGATTCGAATAGTAAAAGAGAAGGGTATCATCATCAATGAATTCATGTGAAAAGGTAACACCACCTGGAATATCTAATTCCTTCTTTTCACCTGATTCCAAATCATAAATTACTGGAGATAAGGTAGCTTCATAGTTTTTCAAGACAGCAACATATTGACCTGAAGGACTAAATTCAGCGGCGTTTTCATCAGCAGAACCATCACTTAACCAAGTTATTTCTTCAGATTCAATATCATATATTCCTACTTGATTTAAGCCACTTTCATCTGATTGAAAAGCAAAGCTTTTACTATCAGGTGCCCAATCATTAAAGCGGTCATGGGAACCTTCCTCAGTCATCCGTATTACTCGTTTCATCTCACCAGTTTCGTTGTTGTATAAATAGATATCTTCGTTTTCAAGATTGGTTTTCATTTCATTGGTGCCCATTGCTATCCATTTATCATCAGGACTCCATGCACCACCCATAACAGGGACATCAGAAGCCGATAATTGGGTAACATCTGAACCATCAAGTTTCATCTTAAAAATATTCATTTGGCCAGGACGAGTGCTTTGAAAAGTTAGCCATTCATTATCATGGCTAACCTCACCTACATGTTCTTGCGCCTCAGGAGTATTTGTTAATTCATGTGCTTCTTTTTCCTCAAGGTCAAAACCCCAAATATTATTTTGCTCGTTGCCACCAACATCCTTTCCGAAGTAGATTTTCTCACCCTTTTTGTCCCAAACGAAACCTGTTCTTGGGGCTCGGGGTAACTCACCATCGGAAATTTGATCAATTTTCTTCGTGTCCATATCCATTACATAGAGCTCTATTCTCCCTGTTTTATCCCAGTAAAAAGCCAATTTATCTTTGTCATGAGATAACTTAGGCATAGTATAAGTAGGGAGACTCATTAACTCCTCAAAAGGTAATGGATCTGGTTCATATTCCTTTTTCGTCATAAATAAAGTTAGAACGTTTAAAATTAATTAAGTCTTACGGCAATTTTAAAGAAAATTTCAGGGCTTTTCGACAAGATAATGCAGTTTTAGAATACGAACCTTTATTTGTAAAATGAAGTCAGTAATTATTTGAGGAACAATGACAACTAAAGACATTATCACAGAGAAAAGAGAAATTCAAAATTTTTCAAATATAATAGTGAAAGAACACCAAGAAGCAGAAATAATAATTACTCAAGGACGAAGAGAAGCATTAACTATTGAAGCCCCAAAAGATATCATTGCTCGCATCGAAAGCTATGTGAAAGCTGGAACTTTGATAATAAAAACAAAGGGAACCCTTTTACAAAAGATGCAAGATGCTTTAACATCAGGCATTTCTAGAAAACAAATCAAATATATTATACAAGTGCGAAAGCTCTCAAATATGGAATTAACGGGATTGATTCATGCGAATATCTCGAATTTAAAAGCTAAAAATTTGTCGGTAAAATTCAATGGAGCGGGAAAAGTACAATTTGAAAATCTTAATAGTAAATTTCTAAGTGTTACCTTACTAAATATTGGAGAGATGATTCTATCAGGGAAAGCAAAGGAACAAATTGTCACTATTAATGGTTCAGGTGTTTATGATGCTTCAGAACTGGTTAGTCAGATTACAAAAGTGGATGTTAAAGGTATTGGAAAAGGAATAATTTGGACAAAAAAACATCTTGATGTGTCAATAAAAGGTATAGGGAAAGTTAGCTATTTTGGTTCACCGGAAGTCAAATCAACAATTGCTCCAGTTGCTACTTTAGAGCATTTAGAAAAATAATTTTTTGCTATTTCATATTTTTTTAAACGAGTACTAAATTTACTGGTTATTTGTATGATGACATAATTTTATTAAGAAAAACCATCAAATATAGGTAAGATATTTTTGGAGATATTATGAGTGATTAAAAATAAAATAAAAATTAGGCAACAAATAAATAATTTAAGATGTTTGGCAATAATATCTCTAATTTTATTTGTAATATTTACTAATTTCATTTCACTAAATAAAGAGCAAACAAATTCATCACCTTTAGTTAGTGATAATTATCCAATCACAATACAACCAATTCCAAAAAGGAAAAACACTCCTTGTGAATGGGTTTTTATGGTATATTTAGATGGAGATAATAATCTCGAGCGAGCTGCAATAGAGGATTTTAATGAATTAGAAGAAGGATATAGTGCAGGACGAAACATTTCAGTTTTAGTTCTTATAGATCGCGCTGTGGGATATGATGTTTCAAATGGTAATTGGAAAGGCACTCGTTTATATCAAATCTTACCTGATAGTGACTCTAGTTTTAATTCAATTTTATTAGAAGATAAAGGAGAAATGAATATGGGGGATGGGGAGACTGTTGAATTTTTCTTAAATTATACTTTTGCTAATTTTCCAGCCGAAAAATATTGCCTTTGTTTTTGGGATCATGGTGGAGGAGTAAATGGATTATGTTTGGATGATGAAAGTGAGAATGATTTTTTAACAATGGATGAAATGCAAAAAGCAATAGAAGATAGCGAAGCAGGGTATGGGGAAAAATTAGATATAATATCTCATGATGCTTGTTTAATGAATGTAATGGAAGTAGGATTTGAATTACGAAATCTCGCTGATTATTTTGTCGCCTCTGAAGATTCCGTTCCAAATGACGGATATAATTATAAAACTCTTATGGAGGATCTCTGTGCTAATCCAACATGGACTGGACTTGAATTAGCAGAAGCAATGATCGCTTCCTATGAAGAAACTAATACATATAACGTCTACACAACCTTAGCTGCTTTAGATTTAAGCGTGTTTTCAACATGTCTAAATCAAATAAACAACTTCGCTCAAAATCTCACAAACGTAATCCTAGATGGACAAGGAAATAGCATTAATCGGGCATTTCAAGATACATATGATTTCTATGATTTTTACTTCATAGATTTTAGACAATTTATTTCTCATATACTTTCTAATACAACTTTAATGAGTCTCTACCCTGGATTAAACATAGCAGCAATTGATGTAGAAAATAAGATAAACGAGTTAATTGTTGCGAATTATAGTCACTCTAGCTATGATGTTTCCCTAGCTGGTGTGTCCATTTTTATGCCAGTGAACAATTCAATAAATCAACCATACATTCGTAATTATATTAGTTCCTCCGATAGATTTCTCCATATGGATTGGCAAGCATATACCAAATGGGATGAGTTTCTGAATATTTTTTATTCAAATGACTATGGATTAACAGGTGTTTATACTCAGGATATAAAACTGAATAATTCAACCGGGATAATAGAGTTACTTCAAGGTGAATCAATGTATTATTTACTTGCGCTTGAACATACTGGCATTTATGAAATTACAGCAAATATCTCAAACGGAGATGCAGATATATATCTTAGAGTCGCCGGGACAGTGGTGGAACTAGCTCATAGTCTATTATATAATCCCGATGATTCTTCAATTGAGAAAATAAGAGGGATTTTTTCCCCTGGATTGGTAATCATAGAGGTTTATGGATTTACTACTACTAGTTTTAATCTTGTAATGACGGAATTTGAACTGGAAGAAATAACTATTGACACACATTATACTGGAGAAGGAGGAAGCCCAGAAGGAATTTACGTAGATACTGATTATCATTTTAAGCAGACACTTGATCATTTTTACCAGATTACACTAACTGAACCTAATGATTACTATTTTATTGTAAGCTATGATAATACTGAAGTTGATTTTGATCTCATAATATATGATGAAAATTATAATCAATTAGATAGCTCTTATTCAGTAACAAATTATGACCAAATTATGAAGTCTATATCTGGTGAAACGTATTTTCTTATTTGCATTTCGGGATTTTCAGGGTATGGTTCTTATGATTTTTATATCAGTCTTGAAAGTTTAGCAACTCATGAAACAAACTTTATTTCCTTTTCCATTTATTATCTTCCTTTTGTATTTCTAATGTTATATTTTCTTAATAACAGAAAAAAAAGGTAATCTAGTTTATATATTGATTTTCCTTAAAATAATAATATATATTAAGATGTTTTTGGAAAATTAGATACATTACTACATATCTGTTGTAGCATTTATAGTACTCTTATCTTTTTCTATCGTCTCTATTGATGAATAATTTACCCAATTTATGTTGTTAAGCATTATTTGTACATTTAAGCGATAAGATTTTTGATCTGTAAACATATTTGTAATAGAAATAATAGACCATTCAAAGCTCAAGAGGAAATTAATACGAGACCAGAGATAAATCAATAATTCAAAAAACAATATTACAATAAAAGCAAAAAGGATGGCTTTGTATTCTCCTCCAACACCAAACACACTTCCAGCAACCATATTATAATTTGTGTTAAAAATCCAATTTGTAATATTTCCTATAATTAACCTGGGTAGAAGTTCATAAATTTGAAGAGTATAGATAGTCAAAGAAATTATTCCCCACAATCGAAAATGTTTCACAATCGGATTAGTTGCGAATTTTTCTCCTTTCCCTCTAAATTCAATAAGCCATAAAAACAGAAAGATAGTTATTAGTTGAGCTCCTAACATGATAAAATAATTACCTAAGGGAGGACGAGTACTATCTAAAGAGACCATTCCCATTGCTACAAATGCTCCTCCGACACCAATTATTGCAGCTCCAATTCCACAACCTATGTAGGGTAATTTTTTTGGAGGTTGAGGATTTACCAAAAAAAGACCTATAATAGCTCCAATAAAGCCGGTTGCTAAATAAGGGAAAAAAGGTTCGATATCACCTGCAAAAATTGTTAAAATCCATGACTTGAAAGACGCATTTAATGCTTGGAAATCCACATTTGGCCAACTAGGATTTTCCCCAAGATCAACTAAGGGAGGAAGATTCGTTGGAATCGTCCAAGCCATATTATCCACCCAATTGTGGAAAAAAGGTGTAATAATAAGTATAACAATAGCTAAGCAACCAAAAACGAGAATATTTCGCTTAGTTTTTTGATAACCATTTTTTCGTAAAAGAAAATAGAGAAGAATACTATTGATTATTAGAGCCCATGCAATTATTCTTAGTGTTCCCATTTCGAAAAATCCCCGATAAAGAGGATAAGTATTTGACCAATCACCTGTCCGAAAAGCAGTCCCAAAATATCCGGAATACAAAAAACTATTGTCAATCATATTGACAATGAGTAATCCTACTCCTGTTAACAATTGTTTAAAAAGGGCTTTCTCATGTTCTTGTCCTCTTTGAATTCTTTTTGAAAAGGAGAGACTATTAACTATTGCAGAAATTAAGAGGAAAAAGGAATTCCAAATTCCGAAAAATCCTAAGGAAATCGCAAGTATAATAACTCCAATTGGCATATTCATGAAATTATCCATATTAGAAGTCATGACGGAAGAATCATAGATATTGGCAGCAGCATGTAAAAAGGTCATCAACCAAATAGCTAAACCACGTAAGAAATCTAATGTAGCAATTCTTGACCGTGCTTTAGGTAAAAATTGATTGTTTCCAAATGCTTTGCTCTTCATTAAGAAGTGAGCTCCTAGTACTATTAAAAGAATTTGTATTTTAATTCTTTATTGGTATCTCAAAAATTGAAATATTAAATCCTTGGAGACTTTCGCTTAGAAATTTTAATTAATTAGTCAGTTCTTATGACTAAAAAATGTTGAAATAAGAAGAAGATAATATTTATTTTCTTGTAAAATAATAATTTATGGCACCATAAATGATTTTCTTGGAGGGCAGCAGGTGAAAATAAATACCGAAATTAAATGTAATACTTTGCCTTGTGAAGATGTTAAGACAGAATGTTATTTACTACCAGAAATTTCCCTCGATACCTCTAAAATTAAAGTATTTATGATTGCTGAAGCTGTCCCGGAAAACCAAAACGATTATTTCTATGCAAACAAAACTCTTGATACTCCAGCTTATTTAGTAAATACAATAGAAGCTTTTAATCAAGCAGGTCTAAAAGTTAAGTCAGTAGAAGATATCATTGACTATGGTTTTTATCTTACTGCTGCTATAAAATGTGCTAAAAAAAATTACAGAATCTCAGCGAAAACAATAAAACAATGCTCATTTTTACTAGAACTAGAATTACAACAATTTAATAATCTCTTAGCTATTATGCTAATGGGGGATTCTGCAATAAAATGCTTCAATTATATTGCAAAAAGAACTAAAAAACAAAAGATTATTCCTTCAGAGGCTACCTATAAAATTCGTAAAAAGAAATTTTATTATGGAAATATTCGTGTTTTTCCTTCTTATTTAATGACCGGTAAAAACTACTTAATTGAAAAAACCAAACAAAGAATGATTGCTGAAGATCTTCAGAAAGTTATTAAATTAATAATGAATAAATAAGAAATTTCGAAAATTCTTTCTCTACAAAAATATCTAAAAATTTTTAAAATAACAAAATACTCGCTTGTTATAAGGCAATTAATTAGGTTAACCTAACACTAGCCAGGTACTGTCAAATGTTTATTTCTAAAAGTAAAGAAATGATGACAAAATCATTTGAAAAAACACGATATACTTTTCAAAAGATTCCAAAAATGAATTTTGATAAGGATTATGGCATTTATATGCATGTGCCATTTTGTTATTCGAAATGCACCTTTTGTCCTTTCTATAAAGAATTGTTCAATGAGAAATTAAAGAACGCTTATTTAGAAGCAATTAAACAAGAAATACAGCAAACACCAATTAAAGGTGAAGCTAGATGGTTATATATTGGTGGCGGCACACCTAATACTTTAACAATCAACGAACTTCAGCGTATAATAACAGTTCTTAATAAAAAAACGAATATTAAAACAAAAGGGATAGAATTATTACCTTCTTTATTAACGGAAGAATATTTAGAGGGCTTAAAGAAAATTAGTTTCACAAAAATTAGTATTGGTATTGAAACATTTTCTGAAAGAGTTAAGAGAATAACAGCTAGGAAAAGTACGACATATCAACAGATCAAGAAGATTGTTTCACATGCGAAATCTCTCGGATTACACGTTGCTGTTGATTTAATGGTTGGGTTACCAGAGCAATCAGAAAAAGTTTTTCTAGATGATATTCAAAAAATTGGCATAATAAAACCTGATCAAATAACTATATATCCTTATATGGTTATCAGAGGTGTTAGCGCAAAAACAAGTTACACTACTAAAGAACAATTTCAATTAATTGAAAAAGCTGCTGAAAAATTAATAAACGCTGGATATAATCGAAAATCTGTTTGGATTTTTGTTTTACCAGAAACTCAGAAAGAAGCTATTTATGACTCTTCACAAGATGAATTAATAAAAGATTATTGTGGTTTTGGACCAGCGTCATTTTCCACCTATGGAAATTGGAAAGTTGTTAAACCTGAACTTTCAGTTTGGTTAGAAGATATAAGAAATGGGAATTATCGAGCTTTTGTCACTGAGAAAGATAAACAGACTGATAATTGGCGACGTTTTGCGAATAAAATTTATGACCTTAAAGTTAAAGATGACCGGAATTTTCCACTTGGTATTCGTTTCTTTGATTTCCTTTTACGATTATTTGGGTATTATCGGCATGGTTATCTCACAGATAAAGGAAGGTATTTTTCGCATATAATTACTAAAGGTGTTGTTGAGGCATTACCATTTCCTATACAAAACTCAAAAGTTGTAACAAATTATGAGGATTATTTACAAATAAAAAAAGCAATAAGAAAAAAAGATTGAAAAAAAAAGACAAGAATCTTTTTTTCAAAAATTTTTTAAAAAAATATTTATTCTTCTTTTTCTTTTGAACGTTTATCGCGAATTTTATCCATAAATTCCGGAGTTATTGTAGTTATACTTTGTTTTTTAGCCTCATCAACTACCCCTTGGATGACTCTCCCAAGAAATATACGAGGTACACTTGTTATCTTAGCACAAGCTTCTTTTTCCCAAATAATACCAGGATCACAACGATTTGCAGCATACATAACAGAGTCCACATTTGTTCGTTTACTCTTAGGTATTTTTTCGGCAAAAGGTTTCTTATGTTTAGCAAACCAGAAAAACCTATTATTTCGATAACCATAATCAATTGGCAAACGTGGAAACTTTTTCTTGCCCTGAATTAATGCTTTTTTCCATTTTTCTTTCATTATAATTTTATCAATTCGTAATACTAAATGACATTCCTCTGTTTCTTCATCAATCCAAGGAGGATATTCTGAATCAATAGAACATTCAAAAACCTGTATTGCCTCTTCGACAATTTCGGGGTACTGCTTACCCTTCTCTCTTTCTTTTTCTGTTCTCATTGAAGGTAAAAGAGTAAAGATACTATTTTTCATCTTTTCCTCAGTTGTTTCACCTGGAAAACCTAACATTACACAATTTTTGAGATATTTTCTTTTATCAGGAATAAAATTAATTGCACAAACTCCAGTTCGACGAATATTTTGGGCGGTATTACTATTTGCTCGAGCATTAATTTTCATTGCCCTTTTTCCATTACCAGCAATTCTGAAAGGAAAACAGAGAGAATAAGGACCTAAATTTGTTTGACCGTTTTCCGCAATAGTACTAACTAAAACAACAGGCATTGGGAAATAACTCGAAGTTTGATAAAAATTGTCTAAAATTCTTACATTTTTAAATTGGTTTTGGGACATAAAACATTAGCAATGATGAAAGGTATTTATGTCTATGGAAAGTATTTCTAAAGAAATTTAACCCTGTAATTTTACTATTTAAAATTAAGTTTTTAAAAAATCAGTATTTCTTAAATTAAAAGAAACAGCAAATTGAACGAAAATTTTAAGATGTAACTTTTGAAAAATAATTAGCTATCACAGCTAAATATCAGGAGGATATTTGGAGGAAATAATAAA
>JAYEJY010000264.1:0-9978 GCA_034660795.1 Promethearchaeati archaeon
ACAATGAAGACTAAAGCCTTTGTTCTGGGGGAAATGATGAATTAAAATTGCTTGATGCAATTTTGAATCTCTATTAGTGTAAACCGACATTTGATAATCTTGTTTTTCCGAAAAACGATTTAATTGTACCTTCAATATTTTCCACTCATTATTATTCTAGGAAAATTTTCTTTTAAAAATACTAAATAACAAAAATGGCGGATTATTCAAAAAAAAAGTTAGCTGCTTATATAGAATAATTTAGAATGATTTAGTGATTGTTTATACTTTTGCAGGATAAATGAAAATGGTTCAAACAGCTAACACCTTAAAACACCCTTATCTGAAGATAGAAGTTGAGGCACGCCTTTTTCAGCAGACAATCCTAAGTACTTGTATTGCTAACAACACACTTGTTGTTTTACCGACTGGTACAGGTAAAACCATGATTACCATTTTACATCTCGCATATTTATTACAAAAAGGTATTCTAGAGCAAGCACAAGATAATTATGCACTTTTTTTAGCACCTACAAAACCTCTTATAAGCCAACATACACAATCATTGCGGAAATTTCTCAATATCCCTGCACAGCAAATCGTTGAATTATCCGGGGAAATAAGACCTGAAAAAAGAGTGCACTTAGAAAAGAACGGGCTCATCTATGTTACTACACCTCAAACAATAAAAAACGACATTTTTAAAGGAAATTTGCAACTTGAAAATTGCAAGGTGGTATATTTTGATGAAGCACATAGGGCTACAGGTGAATATGATTATGTTCCCATTGCTACTTTATTAATGGAAAAAAATCCAGATGCGAGAATACTTGCTCTAAGTGCTTCACCAGGAACAAAAAAGGAACGAATAATAGAAATATGTAGAAATTTATTCATACAAGAAATTGAATGTCGCTCTAAAAATAATCCAGAAATCAAAGAATATGTTCAAGAAGTTGATATCGAAAAAATTGAAGTGCCTTTACCACAATCTTTTGACGAAGTTCTTTCATATATTACAGAATTAGGAAATCAAGAGACAATGTTTCTTAAACATAAGAACGTATTTGATAAATCATTCAATTATACGTATAAAGGGGAGATACTGAAACTTAAAAAAGAACTCTCAAAACAATTCAAGCAAAATTACTTAACAATAATGAGTTGTAATCGCTTAATTTATTTGATTATTTTACGAGAAACCTTGGAAAGTCAAGGAATACCAAGTGCGTTTATATTACTGAATAATTGGATTGAGAAGAAAAGCAAAAGCATTAAAGGCTTATTGAAAAAACAACGATTTCAACAAGTACATAAACGAATTATTGAATTAAATGATCAAGGAATTTTACATCCCAAAATTAGCTATTTACTGGAAATATTAAACAATACTAAGCTTGAAACTAACAGGGTTTTAATCTTTTGCAATCTCCGAGCAACAGCCTATTCAATAAGCAAAGTTCTTAATGAACAAGGAATACCCACAAAAGCCTTTGTGGGACAAAAACGAGGGAAAACGAAGGGATTATCACAAGAGAAGCAAAAAACCCTTTTACAAGCATTTCGTGGTAACATTTTTCCTGTATTGGTGTCAACTAGTGTATTAGAAGAAGGCTTAGATGTTGAGGATTGTAACTTAGTTATCTTTTATGATGCAACTGCATCAGCAATTAGAAGAATACAAAGAGCTGGAAGAACCGGTCGGAAAAAAAAGGGAAAAATTGTCATGCTTACCACACATCATACGAATGATACATCATTACATTATATTGCACAAGCAAAAGAGCAGCAAATGGTAAAACTTCTCAAAAATATTGATTGGTTAAAAGAGGAGCTTAAAAAGAAGGATCATAAGAATTACCAAGTTTTTAATCCACAAAATCTTACCATAACTAAAGAAAAAGAATCAACTCCTATTAGTGATGATGAAAAAACCACCAACAGTAAAGAAAAACCAAATAAATCAAGGGTTTCAACTAAATTACTATCTTTTAAGGAAGCACAAGAGACACTAAGAAAGTGGTCTACTAAAACTGAAACCGATAAAAAATCTGAGAAGGAATTAAAGAACGGGAAAAAGAGGGATAAACAAAAAGAAATCACTATTATTATCGATACTCGAGAAAAAAATAGTAAAGTGCTGATGTATTTAATGAAAGAAGGAATTAAACTGGACTTCCAACAAATGCAAACAGGGGATTACATAGTAAGTGATAGAATAGCTGTTGAATATAAAAAAGGGGAGGATCTTCTTGCATCAATAATAGATGGACGACTTTTCGACCAAATTGGATTATTGACTAATGCCTATCAAATTCCATTATTAATTATTGAGGGATTTGCAACAGGTGGAATCCATCCCGAAGCTATTGCTGGTGCATTAGCTTCGCTTATGATTGATTTTGGAATATCAATCATTCAAACACAATCATCTGAAGAAACTGCTGTAATATTGAAAAGATTAGCAATACGAGAACAAAAAACAAAACGAAGGAAAGCATATATACGAACTGCTCGGAAAATGGGGAATCCTAATGAAAATGCTATTCAAATTTTAAGCGCTTTTCCGGGTATTAACCGAACTATTGCTAATAGGCTTTTAGAAGAATTTTCTTCTGTTAAAAAAGTAGTCAATACTACCCAAGAAGAATTACAAAAAGTAAATGGCTTGGGAGAAAAGAAAAGCGAGATAATAACTACTATTGTAACTAAGAAGTATGAGTAATATTGTTACTTTTCTTGGGTGTCTTTTTCGCAATTATTTTTGGAACATAAAAAAGATAAGAAAAATTGTCTATTCCTAGATTTTTTATTGTAAATGGTGAGAACACATGTAATTCCTGACCATCACTAGCTTCTAAAAGCAATTCCGTTGAATTATTTTGTCTTTTATTCATTCTGAACGTGCGATCACTATAATTTCTTGTTGAGGCTGAAGCTACAGGTCTAAAGGAATGTTTAGTTTTTTGATATGAGGATACCTGGTTTGTAAATAAAATTGCGATTTTCTGATGAAAAGCATACATTTGCAATGTTGCTAGTAGTTCACGTAATTGTGTTAGGGCAATAGGATTTGCATGAGAACGATAACCTGATGTAAGGGAATCGATAATTAACAAATCAAATTTTGGGAGCGAATCTTCCAAGTGATTCTCAATTATTTGTAAAAGATCTTCTAATGTAAGACAATTCCTTGTATAGAGAAAATCTAACAATTGTTTATCATAACGATTATTTGAGTTGATTATGGACTCCAAACGTATTTCAATGGGTCTTTCTGTTGAAATCATAAATGTGCTTTTTTTATGTAAAGCCATTTCTAAGAGAACCATTGCACAAAAAGTTGTTTTCCCTACTTTAGGTGGACCATAAATATGGGCAATAGTACCATAAGAAATAATTTCTTGATGATGTTTGCGAGATACTAATAGAAAAAGTGATGAACTAGTCAAGATCAATTGTTCCTCCAATAAATTGATGGACAGTATTTTCGGTGTCATTTAGCCAATCTGAAATGGGAGGAATATAGTACATTGCTAATGAACTAAGTAGCATACCAACTAATACCCCTATAATAATTCCAAGAAGACCAATGAAAAAAGATAATCCTGTAGCTAAGACAGCCGATAATAAAGACGCTATGAGAAACCAAGAAAAAATGGATCTTATTGAACACTGACAAAGATTTCTAACATCATTCGCATCTGGAGCGGCATTTATCGCAACTAAAAAGCCAACAATATAACAAATTATTGCAAGAACTGGTAATGTTGATTCAAGTAACAATCCAAGAGTCCCTATGAGTGACCCTACAATTAACCCAACAGTAAAGGGAACAAAAAATAAAGCCGGGAAAAGAATATCCCATCGATCGGTTTCTTCGAATTCAAATTTCTGATTCAAAGGATCGGAATTAATTATCTTTGTTTTAAAAACTCTTTTCAAAACAATCTTTTTCAATGAATAATTTATAACATAACCAAAGACACCTATAATCTTCGCTCCTTTTTTACTAAAAATGACTTTCAGAAGCCATTTAAAGACAAGAGCACAAAGCCAGAAGATTAAGAGTAATTCCAAACCTTTATACAAACTATCCAAATTAAAATCTGCTACATTCATTATCATCACTTCATCGTTTTTTACTTCTATCTCCCCTTTGGCGGGGAGTTCTAGCTGGTAGATATATGTCAGTTGTGTCACCAGGTAATTTCTGTTTTACAGGGGAATGTAAAAAGGGAGATTTTTGCAAATATCGAACTTGCTCTTTTGTCAACATTTTTTCTTTTGAGAAATTATCGAATGAAAGGCCTAGAAAGAGGATTTCTTGTAATAATTGTAGATCTTCAACAAGGTGAAGCTCTAATTCTGGATTTTTCAAACAAAAATGCTTTTTGGTAAGCACAGCACTATGTGTAAGTGAATTACAAAGTTTTTCCACAACATCAACTAGGGGAGTTGTTTTCTTGATCTCTTTTCGGATGATAAGGAAACAACCCTCCAAACAATCTTGTATAATAATGCCTTCTTTTTGAAAGAAAGAACAATATTCAGATAAAAAGACCCAATCAATTAAATTGGTAATACGTAAAATAACAAACCCAATAAGTTTAGAATTTGCTTCAAATAATAGAAGTTTTTTAGATGTTGTTTGTAAAAATTGTGGTTGTTTTTTAATGGTGGGTATTAAAGCATTAAATGAAAAACCGAATTTTTCAGAAAGAAACGGTTGAAAAACAAGACCGGCTATAATATATACAAACAACCCACAGAAGATACTTACTCCCAGTAAATGAGTAATTACTAAAACACCAAGAAAGGTTCCAAAACTGAGAATTAATAAGAGAAATGTTGGTTTTAATTTAATTAGTATTTTTTTAATTCTTTTTTCAACCTTATTCTTTTGTATAGTTTTTGTTGTATCTCTAAGAGAGGTTTCTGAGGATTGATTGATTTTTGATTGATTACTTGTCATACTTTTTCTCATCTCCTAATCAAAATCATAGGTATCTTCAAAATCATCATCGTCATCTCCCGCTGCAATGCCTTCTGGTTCTCCCAGATTAATATCTTCATCATCTACAATGTCTAAGTCCGTTAAATCTACATCATACGGACCTTTTTTCATATCTTTGAATTTTAGAACACTCACAGGAACTAACCATAGAAGTAAAACGCATATACCTAATAGAGTGGAGGAGGGCCATTGAAAAAAGCTCATAGTTATATCTCCAAATTCAAATATTGGTTTTTTATCAGGATTTGGGATGACTTCTAAGCAACTTTCTGAAATTGTAAAATCGTATTTTGTACTCCATATACTTTCTCCAAAGACTGTTATTTTAATATCTAAGAAATTAGAACCACTTCCGGGAAGCAAGGAAATATTAGCTGCAATATAGTCATCATTACTCTTGTTTGTGAAGAAAACTTCTTCATTCCCATCTTTTCCAATTACGTAAAAAGAGGCATCTATTTTTCCATTAAAAACAAAATTAAATGAAAACA
Organism: Promethearchaeati archaeon; assembly: GCA_034660795.1. Taxonomy (GTDB): domain Archaea; phylum Asgardarchaeota; class Heimdallarchaeia; order JABLTI01; family JABLTI01; genus JAYEJY01. The sequence goes on from JAYEJY010000264.1 coordinate 5,488, forward strand.
CAAAATCACTTGTTTTCAGTAATGTTTCGTTTGCTATAGAAAATTGTGTATGAACTAAGAAGTCAATGCCAATCAAGGAAGTTTTCCCAGAAAACTGCGAAGGAAGGATCTTTGTTTCATATTTTCCTTTTTTTTCAATAGTCTGGTTCTCCCCTACAAGAAGGTAAGCATTTTGCTGTATTTCTAATTCCCCGTAAATCCCGCCTTGGACATCATTTTCTGCTTCTATAATTAGAGTTAGATTATTATGATATCTTCTTGCTAAAGCTGGTAATGGAATGACAAACGGAAAGTAGTCTGATGTATCAGTGGTTGATGCTAATGTTGATTTTTGCAGAATTTTTTCAAAAGTATCTCCATTAAATGACCCTTTAAAATAATACCCAGGATCATCCGGCAGATAATATTTCACTTTAATATCTAAAATGAGGAAAGTAGGACCTTCATTTTCCAGTGAAAACGATTTTGTAAATTGTTTTTGGAAAAGGCCTTCTCCTGACCAATTAAAGACTGTAAGGTAAAAACCCAGGTCCACCAGCGGATATTTTTGCTGTTGAGAAGTTTGATGAAAAATCTTTTCTGATACAGATTGCCTATTTCTGTTATGGTAATTTTCACCTGTTCCATTACCAATTACCACAATGAGTCCAAGAAACAAAAATAAACTTATTATAATTATTCCGGCATCTTTGGGCAAGATTTTTGGTTTATTTCTTTGACGAATAATTGTACTCCTCCTTACTATTTTGGTTTAAATGTTCCCTCTATTTCTTCTGTTATTGCGCGAAGATCCTTAGAAAGAGATGCTGTGTCTTTTCGTTTTTGTTCATGAATTTTTTTCTGTTCTTTTTCTGGCAACAAGCGCTCATCGATATCAATGGAGAAAGAGGACATAGTATCAATTGTTGTTGGTAATGATTCTTTATCACTATCTTGGTCGCCATTTGTGGAATCTTTTTCAGGTTTACCTTCTTCTTTTATGTAATCAAAGAGTCCTTCTTGTTCCACTTTCTGAATATATTCTTTTACATTAAAAACAGCTAATTCTTGCTGATCAATTTGTTGACGTTCTGATTTAGGTTTTAAATTTTGCTCAGTATTTTTCTGTTGGGAAGAAGAAAGTCGTTCACTAGCTTGTCTTAATCTATTACCATTTTGAGAGGGTTGTGAAACCGGTGATGAGGATGATTGCACAACGCTTGGAACTTGGTCAGTTGAATCTCTGGAAGAAGAAGAAGCTTCTAGTGAGTCCATATCATCGTATATTTCAGGAACGGATATAATAGGGGGGTTTTCTACGTTTCTTTTTCTAATATGTTTTCTAATTAATACAAAACCTCCTATTAATAGAAGTAATAAAATTACCGAAACAATGATGACAAAAATCTTGATGTTTGGGTTAAGGATGATTCCACCTAATTTATAGGTTTCTTCAAATATTCTGCCATTTACATCAATTATTTTTATTCTTAATTCGTGAGTTTTTGCATGTGGGACACTTGCATTGAAGCCATAGATTCTGGTAGAAATTTGGTGTAAAGATAATTGTTGACCATCGAGCCAAACGGTTACGATTTGTATTTCATAAAAAGAAAAAATAGTGAAATTACCTTGAATAATGTCTTGTGAACCTTTTGTTATTATTCTCCATTGGTTATTTTGTATCTCTGGACATGAGGGGATAATTATTAATGATTGTTGTAAAGTAAAGGTGGTATCTTTAGAATTTTGTTCACTTATTTTTATTGATAGGAGATAGTTTCCTTGAGGTATTTTTTCTGATGTAAAACACCACACTGTTTTGTGAATGGTGATCTCATAAGTTTTGGTTAAAAGATAACTTGTATCATTAAGATATAGAGTTATAGACTCGATTTTTGTTTCACTATAAATGAAAAATTCCATTGATACTATTTCACCTTTCTCAAATATGAGATTTAGTGGAGTATAATCAATAATTTGGGTTTTTGCTTCTAAAATCTCTATATGTTCTGGAAGAGATTCTCGTATGATATTTCCTTGAAGATCCCGAGCAAAAATTTCAGCATGATAATATCCCGCTCTCAGAGAGGGTATTGTTATTTTGAAAAAACTTCCAGTTTCTTGTTGTAAATGAAAATTTGTTCCATTTAAGATGAGTAATACAATATCAATTCCTGAAGCATCAATAATTGACGCTTCAAATGTAAATGCTTCTCCTTCGCAGACATATTCTTCATAATGAAAATTTTGTAAGATGGGAGGGGGATTTGGAGTAACTGTTATGAAGATGGTTTTTACAGCAGAAGTATAAACAGCATCTTCCATAGCTATAAAAGTTATGTTATTCAATCCAATAGAGGTAAATACTACTTGATAATGGCCTAGTCCATCATGAATGAATATTGTTTCAGTATAATTATTGTTTATGTAAACAAAAAGTGTAACAACTGTACCTGGAATATAATTTGAAATAGTTATTTGTATTGATACATTTTGATAGAGCGCAATAGAATAGTCGTTTGCAGAAATTATTGGTTCTACTTTTGGCGGTGGTTCTATAACCGTCATTTCCTGGATTTGATAATTCTCATGATAAAAGAGATTACCTGAAAAGGATATTTTAATATCATAAATCCCTAAAGTTGAAGGACAAGCTATACTGAAAACAGCAACACCAAATTCGTTTGTTGTTGCTTTGGTAAGATATTGCCATTGATTATTTATCCATAGATAGAGACTAATGTCTAAATTCGCTACTGGTTTTCCTAAAAAGTCAATTATTGTAAGTTGATAGGAAGCTAAGGAATTTTGTATTACTTCAAAATCATCTGCAATTATCTGTATAGCTGATTTTGTAACAATAACCTCTGCAAAAGAGATAGCCGGTCCATAGTCAACGGATCCTTCATATTTAACTCCTAAATCATAGTTTCCTGGTTTTATTGCTAACAACAGAGAGGTTTCGAGCCTTCCATTAACACCTGTTTTACCATATCCTAATGTAATTATTGTTCCATTGGAGAAATATGCTAAAAATTCTAATGTACGATCAGCTAAGGGAGCATCAGTTAGTGTTGTTAGAAAAACCTCAACTGTAATTTGATCATTATATATACATGTAAAAGAATGGTCTGTAAAGTAGAGATTAACATCCTCATAATAAATAAGAACTCTGGCAGTTACTGTTGTTTCAAACCATTCAGCATCACCAAGAAATGATAACAATAATAGATGGTATCCATAGCCAAAATTAGCTGCTTTTACTGTGTAGGTAATACAACCATATTGATTAGATGTTACGATTTCATTCCAACTTACAATTGAAAGATTTACAGATATATTGGGAACAGGACGTCCAAGGGAATCTAAAATCAAAGCTTCAATTGTTAAATAACCTGATTTTAGGGCTGCAGAATCATAAAGAGTGATATCTAGGGAGCCTCTGGTAATGGTTATCATTGTTTCATTTGTGGCTGCATTAAAGTATGGATTTGCTAGAGAATCACATGTTAATTGATATTCTCCGACAAGTAAATCTGTATCAAATACAACATAAGCAAAACCAAAGGCATTTGTTATGGTTTGAATAGATTCAGAACCTATTGTAAAGATAATTGAGACACCTGTGAGAGAGGTATTTTCAGCATTAACTACTAATGCAAATAGGCCGATTTCTGTTCCTCGTTCAAACGATTGTTCTTCAAGGAGAATATAAGGGGTACATTTAACTAAATTAATTTTAAAATGAAACAACGATGCTTCATGAAAACTTGTTTGTTGAATTTCAGCAATACAACTATAGGCAAATCCAACCAAGGTTAATTCTTCATAGCTTACAAAAACACCATATCCGGATTGATTTGTGGTTATATATCCCAAAATGGTGTAATAGCTTTCACCTGCTAATCTTCCTTTAATCTGAATTATTTTATCCACAACTGGTTGATCACTACCATATTTTACAAAAAATACTAATTCCATTTTACTTAGATATTCAACATCTATTGTTTCTCCTGCACCTTTCATAATTCCGTTTTCGATTATATAAATTTCAATTGATTGTCTTTCTACCTTTAGATTACTAAATGAAATTTTTGATTGGAAATAGTCAGATTCAATTATTTCCACTTTTATAGGATAAGTGCCTATTGTTAAATTAACTTGTTCCCAAATTAATATGGCATAACCGGTTTCATTAGTTATTTCTGAGCCTAAAAAAATCCACTGAGAGTCTATGAAACAATAAAAGTCAGCTATTATATTTCCCCATCCTACTCCTAGGGAAGTAACTCTGGTTTGTAATTGAACTTTATTCAGCCATTTTACTTCCATTGATTCAAAAGTTACATTCAATTCACCTTTAGAAATCATTGTATTACCTAAAGAGGAATTTCCTTCATAACATGTTTCATACGGTGCTGGCATGAAAAAATGTGTTTCTATGAAAGTTCCCACTGTACAATTTTCCACTGAATAAAGGATGGTTACATAGCCTGTTGTATTTGTTTG
>JAYEJY010000265.1:0-9757 GCA_034660795.1 Promethearchaeati archaeon
TGCCAGAATTTCTAAGCAATATCTTACTGCTTGTTCTTCAGGACCAGTTACATCAATAAAAATATCTTTGGTATTCTGGTTAACTTGTGTTAAAACTCCATTAATAATGGGCGGGAAAGATAATACTCCATCATTTTTATCTACTAAGAGAGGAACAAGACCATCCGGATCAACGAGATGAACATACTTTTTACCTTTTGGATGTTCCATACAAATTTCTTTGGGGGTCATTTTTTTCTCAGAAGTAAGTGGGATGAAAGGATGTTCAGTTGCTTTTGCACCAAAATATCTGAATGGAGGGGTTATATTCGCCATATCATGTATTCCAATACTGACCTTTTTTCGATCCCGGCCAATAACCCAGTGGAGTGCCTCTTGTATATTCATTAATTCAGCAATTCTATCCTCTGTTAATTGTACATCCCTAATTATAGCACATTGAATATGACCACGGATACCTTTAATTGACTCTTCTACCAGAACCTTTATCCCGCTTTTTTTCAACGAATATTTGGGAATACCAGTTTCAAGACCCAAAAGACCATTTAAGGCTCGAGTAATTCCAGCAATACTAGAAAAATCAGGACGGTTAGGATTATATTCAACTTTTATTTTTTCATCATTTTTATCTTCAACATCTAATCCTAATTGTAAACAATATTCTTCTAATTCATCTAAAGTCACGGATTTCTCTAAGAGTTTGTTGATTCGATTAAGGGGGAGGTCTATTACGGGCATAGTTCTCAAGCCTTCTTATCTTCTCTTGTTTGTTGGAAAAAGCAAGAAATTAAAACTTTGTGTAACTTTTTCGTTTTAAAAAGAGAAAATCAGCTAGCTAAAGAGCCTTTTGGAAAACCTTTATTTCTTAGATAAAAATATCTGTACTATGAATGAATATTAACAAGATTTATTGGTGAACTATAAATGAAGTTTTTCAAACGTCTTTTTTCAAAGAATAAAGACGAAAAAAGTCAACAAAAGAAGCAGTCTAAAAAGAAAGAAGCTGATAAAAGCAAAACAACAAACACAACCCCAATAATGAAAGGCAAGAAAGGGGTTTCAACAAAAGCAGTTAATATAGATGATTTCTATGCCCCTACATCCGCTTTAAAGGAGGACACTATAACCATTTCTGTGAAAGGGATGTTACCTGACTTAGGATGGCAAGTTAAAGAAGGGAAAGTAGAAATAACAGATGATGAAATCGTGCTCATCGTTATTGGGAAACGAAAGAGAGGAATAATGGCAGGTCAAGCATTGAAACCCTATAATATTACTATTGATCTACCACCACTTGATAAAGGAAAATATACAATAAAGGCTTATAAAGGCACAAATAAAACCCAGAAATTAGAAGTGAAATAAAAAAGGGAGAAAAAAACCCACATTTAAGGATATTATATTCAAAGTTTTTACTATATTTATAAGGATAAGATTAATAAAAATCAAATATCTGCAAAATGTTTAAATTTCATTTAATATTAAACAAAAATGAATCATATGAAGTTTATTATATAGTTAGTTAAAATAGTTTATACAGAAATGTAATCTCCCCTTTATAAATATATGATTCATTTTAAAGGACTTGAAAATAATGAATAACGAAACAAACGCTTGCGATGATGAAAAAGTAGCAGAAGCTGAAAATGAAAGCAGAGTAAAAGTAATATGCGATCCTAAAAGAATAAAAATTCTTGTCGAACCAATTCGACGAAGAATTCTTAGAGCAATGCGCGAAGGAATTGAAGAAGAAGGAACTATCCGTAAAGAAATGACCGTTCCAGAAATTGCTCGAAAATTAGGCGTGTCTGCTCCAAAGTGTTATCATCATTTAGATTTATTAGTTGAACACGGATTTGTTCGTGTTGCAAAAGTCGTCAAAAAGAAAAGAACTTCAATTACATATTATGAACGAACCGCACCAGGTTTTGTTTCTTATATATCAATTGATAAAGTTGAACGCGTAGAAGGAATAAAAACCGAGCCTTTAATTAAATTCATCGACAATGGTTTTCTATTAAATTTATCCGAAGAGGAAAAGCAGAAAGCCCAAGAATTAATAGAAGAGTTTAATGAAAGAAGTCATTCTATCTATGTTGAATTAGCTAAACGGTTGAAGGGTAATATCCCTGAAGGAAAACTATCGGATGTTCTTCGATTTGTTAGCAGACAACTCACATCTCAAGATAAAAAATGTCAAAAAATCCGAGAACAATTGGCAAAATATATTCAAATTGATATAGATATCTAATTTTTTACAAAATTATTGAAAAAAAAAGGTTAAAACAAATGAAGCTGGGAATGACAATTCAACCCTTTAAGGGGATTCCAGCGTCCAAATTCATACCTTTTGCAAGGGTCGCTAGTTTAGATCATCTTGAGATAAATCCAAAAATCTTACCAGAGATTCCAGAAATACTACCCAAACTAAAACCGTATACAACTACTTTTCATTTACCCATCTATGGTATAGAGGGATACGATTTTGGTAGTAAAAGTAAAAAATTTGAGAAAAACAAAGAAATAATCATAAAAACGCTGAATTCCTATAAAGCTGAATTAAATTTACTCTACACCTTAGCTCATCCCCCGGAAGCGCCGGATTCTTCCAAAAAACGTTTACTCAAAAAACTAGCAGAAATTAAAACACCTATAATTTTAGAAAATATTCCCGGACAAACCGACGAGGATTTCCTAGCATTTTATAATGAAGCAAAAGATTACCTAGGATCCCAATTAGCCGGACATGCTATAGATGGACCCCATCGTTATCTTACCTATAAAGACAAATGGCTTGATATTCCTGAAGAGCTGCTTAACGAAATTGTTTATATTCATATTACAGATTGTACTGCAACAGAGGATTCCCATCTTGCACTTGGTTTAGGAAAACTCCCCTTTAATGATTTTTTCACTTTCTTAAAGGATATTAACTATGTAGGGGTTATAAATCAAGAAATCGTTCCTAGAGATTTTGATTTAGGAAAAATATTAGATTCTTGTTTATATTGTGTTAAACCTTTTTCAAAAGGCCGATATTTTCGACTGAAAATAAAATATAGTATTATTAAACCATTCTTACGTCAAAAGCTAAAGAAAATGGAAAAAATGCAAAACGACTAAATAATAAATCATAAGAATTATTGAAATAAGAAATTAGTCAGATTGGTTACTGTTATAAGAAAATTAACGAAAAAAAATATTTTCAGGATTTAATCAATTTTCTATATATTTGGCGAATTTGTTTCTTATAGAGGGCTATCTCCTGAGGAGTAGAGGACCTTTTACACCATTTCCAAGTACCTATCATATAAAGAAGCCAAATGAAATCAGAAAGATAAGGAGGCATTGAGAGAATAGTATTTGAATTTGTAGAAGAATATCCTTTTGTAAAAGAATCTTTAATCTGTTGAGGAGTAACGAAATCTTCCTTTGTAAACGTGGAATGGAGACTAAGTGAAGGAAATGATTGTAAAAGAAGACCTTGTTGGGTTATTATAAAATCAAAGCTCGGGTCACCAGCAAAGGACCATTCAAAATCTACTATTGCACTAATTTTTGTATCTTGAATAAGAATGTTTGATGTTTGAATATCTGAATGAATAAAACATCTTTGTGTAGAAACCGGTAATTTAGCGGTAAAATCATCGATTTTTTTGACAAGTGCTTCTCGGTAGGTAGGAAAGCTTTTGTGGTCAACCCAAAATAAATTATCTAAACAATATGCTTTAAAACATTTTTTCCAAGAAGCAAATCTTTTCCCCCAGAGATAACTATTCGCTTTATTTTGTGCTGCTGTTTTTTGAAAGTAATCCCAAGTGAAAATATCGCCATAAAAATCAAAAGTAAGTGAGTGTAACTTTCCCAAATGGGAACCTATCTGGTGGATGATATTAAGAAATTGTTTTTTTGTAAGAAGATTCTCTTTTAAAGCTGTGTCTAACTCTTTTCCGGGACAAAATTCTTCAATAAGATATGAAAAAGGAATTTGCGATGATTTGTTTTTAGAAGCTATGATATGTGGAACTGGCACGGAAGTTTTTTCAGCAACAAAAGATATTGCTTTCTCCTCTCTTAGAAGTTTGTAAGGCCACGATTCGTTATTAATTTTGAGAAGATATTTTTGATTATTTGAAAGGGTTAGACAATAAACAGGATTAATAAATGAGCGAGTTATTTCTTCAACTCGTTGAATTTTCTCATTGGGGAAATGTTCAGAAAAGATTGTGCTGATTTGTTTGTGAGTTACTGAAATATCCGTTTTAAATGGCATAAAGCTTTTCCTCGGTATGCTAGCTTACCATAAAAAATGAAAATAAAATGATAAAAGGATTCCTACAAAATAAGCAAAAAGATAGATATTAATCAATTAGAAAATCTTCATTAGCTTTCCACCATTTGATTGTTTTTTTGAAGGCTTCTTCTTTTGAAACAATTGGTTCATAGCCAAAATCTTCACGAGCTTTATCATGAATAAAGGTATGGTCAATACAAGTTTGGATAACAGAAAATCGATTAAAGTTTGATTTTGGAGCGATTTTTTCAGCAAAAAAAGCTAAAATGTAAGCTAACCGATAAGGAAGGCATTTTGTTGGTGTTGGTAGATTTAGTTCTTCTAAAAATGGATCCATAAAATCAAATAGGTTAGATGCTGGATGATCTGTTATAAAATATTTTTCACCACAAACAGGTGAATTGGGATAGAGATGTTCTGCTGCTAATATGTGAGCATAAGCAGCGTTTTCTGAATAGACATGACTGAATTTAGCCTTTCCGCGACCTAAACGAATATCGGAATTATTTTTGGCTAATTTAATAAAATTAGCAACATGATATTTATCTCTTGGACCATACATACCAACTGGTCGAAGAGCACATGTTGAAAAATCAGAAGAATTGGCTGCTAAAGCCGTTTTTTCACCGATAATTTTAGTTTGGGAATAGGGGTCCTTTGGAAGGTTTTCAGGATAAGGAAGCGATTCATCACCATTTATAATCGGTTTCTTTCCATCAACTACAACATCCATTGTGCTTGTATACACCATTTTAGGAACTCCCGCTTCTAAACAAGCATCAATTACATTTTTATTTCCGGCTATATTTACTTCTTCATAAATGCTCTTAGGTTTGGTCGGATCCCAAACTGCTGCTGCAGTTTGAAAAACGACATCCATCTCTCGAACGGCTTTTTTTACAACTGCTTTGTTTCTAATATCACCTTTAATAAACTCTACACCATTAGCTTCAGGTAAAGGTGTAATATCAAGAACCCGAACATCTTTTTTTCTCTTGAGTAACTGACGCACAATTTCATAACCAAGCATACCTGAACCTCCGACCACTAAACATTTCTGGAAATCAACATCGATATCTTTTTGAGTATTAGACATTTAAAATCAAATCTCCTTTAACTAGTTCCTTTACCAACTAACCGATATGGCGTTTTCAGGACAAACTTCAACACATTTCATACAATGAGTACATAAAGAAAGATATACAGGAGTAACTCGCCAAATATCTGGGTCAAAGGGATCTTTTTGTTCAGCACCAATGGTTTCATGAAGAAGAAAAACAGCCGGATCACAGATTTGTAGGCATTTACAGCAGTCACGGGGATCAATTTTATGCCCATCACCACAAATTGAATAATCAATGGTGATTTTAGTCTTTTTTTGAAACATGAAAAAATCGCCACCAATGAAATCTAATATCGACCCTCTAAAGTTGGAACAGAATTACGGGGAATTAATTGTAATGCATCAAAGTTACAAGCATGCATACAAACACCACATCCCCAGCACTTTTCTTGATCAATTACAACCCGTTTAAGAGAGTAATCATATTTTATTGCCCCAAATTGACATTTAGTAATGCATTCTTTACAACCCCGACAGAGATCAGGTTCTAAAGAAATAACATATTCTGCTTTATAAATCGAGGTTATGCCAAAATCACGTCGAGGGCGGATACCAGCACATTCGGGGCTTTCGCAGGAGCATAAATTATTGATGTACGGAAAAGGGCCAAACCAAATGGTTCCAATATAGCCTTTTTCATTATGTTCTTTAAAGCGTTCTATGGCTTCTTCCCGTGTTAATTGGAATTTTTCTTTTACTGGAATAAAACGAGGTAACTTTTCAATAATTTCTGACATAACACCAAAATTAATGCAACACGCATCTTTTACCCCTCGAGACATATATCGACACATACAATATTTTTCAATTATTGGCTCAACAGCACAATTTTCAAGTATCGCTATCGCATCATCAAGAGGAACAACTTGGCCAAAATGTCCCTCAGCTTTAAAAGGATTAGAAGGTGGTTTTTCACTTTTTAACATCTTTTCAGCAAAATGTTTTACAACTCGACCAATTATAGGCATTTGAGTCTTATAACCAAGACCAACAGCATTAAAGCCATTGACCTTTCTAACAGAAATTTGTTCAAAATTCTTATACTGTTCAAGTAAAAACTCGCGCAAATTATATTCTTCGACTATTTCAGCGGAATAATGCTTTGCATTATGATACCATTTTCCGCCAGCTCCATGCTTTAAGCAATAATCACACATGATTGAGATACACCGTTGTAATAGATAGTATAAATTATAGGTAGATAGATTAGATTAAGATAATTAGAATACTAATTATTTTATTATTTTTAAAGATTTAGTGTTTAAAAAAGGTTTCAGCTTTCTTTTGACTAGCCTATAAAACTAAATAGGGAAAATAATAGAATATGATAGTTTTAAATAATTAAGAAATTATGAAGATTAAATAAAATTTAAATAATAAAATAGCATAAATATAAGCGTAAACTGGTAGACAGAAATCAACAGGTAATATTCTATGAAAGTGTTATTAAAATGCGAACATTGTGGCTGCGAATTGACAATTAATGATATTTGCTGGGAAAATAATAAGAAAGAAAACCAACAATCATTGAAATTTTATTGCCCTAATTGTAGAAAATTATTAAGAAAATGAAAAAGATTATTGTAAATTACTTTTTATATCCTCAATAATTGAAGATAATTTTTCATCTGATGCTGTGATGGGGATAACACAACCAGGTGCGGCTATAAACTGACGATAATTCATTGCTTGAGCAATTGATTGGATTGTTTGACTAGTTATTCTAGCAGGGGCTTGTAATAAACTATTTTTTTCATCAATACCTCCCATAAGAACACCATCAAATTTTTCTTGTGCTTTAATAATAGAAGGAGGGGTTAATTGATCATGCCAATTTAATGCATGAACCGGATAGTGATCAGCTATAAAATCAAACATAATGTTTTCACCATGAATATGCAGAATATTAAATTCCGATCTTTCCTTTATTGTATTTAAAATTCTTAAATCATATTGAAGTGCAAATTCTTCATATAATTCTGGAGTGAGAAAATTATAAGTTGCTTCTTGTGTTGCCAAAAAAATTCCTGAAGCCCCAATATCTATTGCAGCTTTAGCAAAATCTTTCGTTACTTTTGTGATTGTATTTAGCCCTTCATGGAAGATCTCAGGATTGTTTTGCATAGATTGTTTTAACAAAGATCTATCTTCAGTAAGTTTTGAGGCTACCATTAAAGGATTAAAAACAGTGAAAATGCAAGGTGTTTGATCTGGAATTCCTTTTAAGATTAATTCTAAAGTCCTTAATTGTTTTCCTAACATTCCCTCATGGACATTTAAATGCTCTAAGGTCTCCCAATCCGTTTCGTTTTGGATACGATAGCTCACACAATGAGCAGATCCTGTAATTTTTTCTTTATCAAAAGCTATTTCGCACCCCCAATCAACCACACAATACCTGCCATTCAAGCTTATTTTAAGTAGTAAGGGATCAAATTTTTTGACATACTCGATATGTTTTCGGGCTAATTTTTTTGGATAGAGATCATCCTGTGGAAAATGACGCCAAATAGCATAAGGCACTGGTTTAAGAGGTTCGCCATTAACAAGCTGTCGTAAACGTTCGATTTTAGTAGTATTCATGGATTCTATAACCTTCTAATTATCTATATCCTATGTTGAATATCTCTATTATCTTTTTTATATCATGCTCTTTAGAAACAAAAGGAAAAAGAAAGAATTATTCAACCCGAATAAGCTCACTAGCTGTTTTTCGAGAAATCGTTTTACTTGCTACTAATGCACCAATTCCAGCAATAATAACGGCAAAAACAAGCGAAAAGATGGTAAGAGTTGACGGAGCAACTAAAGGAATAGTCCATTCACTTTCAATAGCTTCAATGCCATATAAATAATAGCCCATGAAGTAGCCCATTAAACTGCCAAGGACACAGGAACTAAAAGCAAGTATTACTGATTCCATAATAAAAATCATATCTACATCTTTATTTTTCAATCCAATTGCCTTTAAAATACCAATTGTTTTGTGTGATTCAGCAACATTGCTATAGGTGGACGCAAAAATTCCAAATAAAGCAATGATAATAGTAAAAATAAGCATTACATTAACAAGCGTTACTCGAGTCTGGTTTGCCTGTTCAATATAATTAATCTGCTCTTGAGTAATCAATAAATATACACCATTTCCTTCATATCGTCGACGGAGCTCTTTACCCAACGACACACCATCTTCTTTTGTGGGAGTATCAAAGAATAATTGAAAAGCACTATTTTGGAAATCCAATCCTGTAAGGTATGTCCACGTTTCTTCCCCAATAAGAATAGTTGAACCGGAGGCAAAACGTGCTTGTTCATGAATGTTGGTAAATCCAGGTAATTTCCCAACCACGCCAACAATATCTAAAAAAACATCTTTGGTATAACCCAACTCAATGAGAATAGGATTAAGTGTTAGCAATTTTAATCGTAAAGAGTCTCCAATACCCAAGTCAAGTTCTTTAGATAATGCAGCACTGATTATAACCGTGTTATTTTGTTGAACATCATCGAACATTACATTTGAGCCCTCCGTTAATTGTATTTTGTCTTGATAAAGAGGTTCATCTATTGTTGAAGGAACGCCAATCACATTCACTCCAAAGGAATTAAAGAAAATCTGATCACCTGCAATACTGTACATACCAGATAAAGCAGCACTAATTGGCATGGTTCGGTAAGATGAATGTTCAATAGTATCATAAAATTCCCAGGAAATATCCTCCATTAAGTCAGACCCATTGATATCAAGATTTGATTCTATAAGGGTAATATCTGACCCTGTTACAGTTCCAATATTGTTAATCAATCCTTGATCTTGAACGGTGAAAGTGGTAGAAATAATCATCGTAGCACCAAAAGCTATTACAAACATCATAGAGGTTATAGCGTTTCGTCTTCTATTTCGTTTCAGAAACATCCGAATCATACTACTAAGCCGTTTGAAAATTGGTTTTACCGTGAAAAGAAAGAAATTTTCCACAAGAGGTTCAACTACACCCACTAATAAAAGCGATAACCCAAATCCAAAGGACAAAAATAATGTCACCAATATTGCAAAAAAGATCGTGTCAGAAGCAGCAATCGTCATAATAGGGATAAGAATAAAAATTAAGCCTGTTGCTAAGGAAATTGCTAGACCAACAAGAAAAAGGGTTTTATTAGGAGTACGTTCCCGTTGAAGTTTAAGATCCGGTTCTTCAGCTTTTAAGGGATTTAAGCCGCTGATAATGCTTTGTCTGATTGCTCGTATAGCTGGGAATAATGACGCTAAAATAGCAACGCCTATACCAAGAAGAACAGAATAAAGAATAATTAATGGTGACAAGGAAATTGTAACAGAT
>JAYEJY010000266.1:0-9636 GCA_034660795.1 Promethearchaeati archaeon
TGACCATACTCAAGGTTCAGAAACATATGGGTCAATTTTTTATACTTATAAGGAAGAAGGAACTTATTGGTCGTCTCCTCAAATATTATTAAATGACTCAATATACTATAATCCAATATTGGTTACTAATTCTCGAAATAAGATATGCCTTATTTATGGAGAAGAACACAAAAATAACAATTATCAGTTTAATTTTATCGAGAAGTTACCAGGAAAGTAGAGTTCTCCACATTTTATTAATGCCCTCCCTACTAATATAACTAAATTACGAATCAATAAAGATCTTGATGGTTTATTCCACTTTTTTTGGTTAGAACATCAAAATCAAACTAATATTTTGGCATATGCAAATAGCACAGATATGTTTAATTTCTCCTCTAGAAAAATTATTGCTACTCAAAATCTATTACCAACTGACGCTTTACTGATGAAAATTTTTGTAACGAAACAAGATATTGTGTCTTTCCTTTGGGTTACCCAGCTTAAAAATTCCAGTCATTTGAAATTCAGTGAAAAATTATTAAATGAAAGTATTACTTCACCCGTTATTATTAATGCCCCTAAGAAAGGATTAACAATTAAGTCTATTTCAATTACTGAAAATCTATATTCCTCTCTTTATATTTTTTGGACTGTTAATAATATGTGGGATAATAGAAGTTATATCCTTTATAATGTTAAATCTTCTAAAGTCTGGAGAGGAATAAATCGTTTAACAGGATTAAATAGCTATTATTATGACCCAGCAGTTATTCTAGAAAAATCCGGTAATTTGCGTCTTATTTATTGTATGATTGAACATTCATCATCAAATAGTTATTCATCTGGATATTTCCATAAAATTTTTCAATCAACATATTCCATAACCATTAATCAGTATAATATTTCTACTTTCCATGTTAGTTCTTCTGGTGAAATAACACTCTCACTTACAAATATTCAACCCTATTCAAATTATAGTGCTCTAGGAATACTTAATGATCCTACTGAAGTGACTTTCCATAAATATGGTATCTGGAGAAAAGGTGAAGGCTTCCCTTGTTGTACTGGTGAATTGATTTTAGATAGTTCTTCCGGTACATGGTATGCTAATGTGTTGATTGAAAATAGTAAACCTGGCGAGTATTATGCAATTATTGCATTTAAAGATAATATAGGTGTTTATTCAAATCATTGGTCTTCAAGTAATTCTTATGAAATCTTGCCGAAGTTTGATATTAATGAACCAACAAAACCGAAAGTAGGTTTATGGTTGGGTATTGGAATACCAGTTGGAGTTGTAATTGTACTTACTCCAATTATTGTTTTTATTTATAAAAAGAAACAGAAAAACTAGCTATTTTTCCATTAAACAATTCTGGTTATAATTACATTCTCATTTGTTATTGCTTGAATTATGTCACCAGATCCAAGTGGAGAGCTATGTAGATATGTGCCATTATAAAGATTCTCTGCTGGTATTCCATTTATAGTGACATTTGCATAACCTTCGTATCCTTTATTGTATATATTTTCATATTCTAGAATTATAGAAGAAAATGTTGTGCTATTTTGATAATCAATTTCATAATTATGATAGATATGGAGTTCTGTATCAATAGTAAGATAATTACAAGTCATATAAATTGAAATATTGCAAAGAATAGATGCATAACCATTTCCTTTTGCTACGCGAACAGGTAAAGTGGGTGGTAAAAGAGGGATAATTTCAAATTGAGCGTTATACCCTTTTTCTAACATTCTATCCTCGGCATAAATAAGCCATTGATCAACTATTTGACTAGCAGAAAAATTTCCAGTAATAACTGTACCAGGTTGAGTATAATTTACTAAGACAGTGTGAATAAGAGCCCGTGTTTCAGTTTTGAAATTTTGATAAGTATTCTCAAATTCTGCAATTTGTAATGGTCTTGTATATTGACTCTCATTTAATTCATAAACTACATTAATGAAAGAAAGCATATAGATAATTATGATAATGGTGCAAACTAGAAATATTTGCCCTCGTTTTCCTTTTTTGATTTTTCGTATTAGTGGAACGTTTGTTAAAGTTTGTATCTTAGACATCTTTATATCACCTGATTAATTGCCAGAGCTCCAAATGAATTATACGATAATCTCCTAACGATGAACCGTCGCTTGCTAGAATATAATTAACGACTCCAATATCAGTATCAAGTGGTGGTGTTTGCTCCCAGTTAATAGTAAAAAGCTCTTTACTGGAATTATCTAATACCGATAAACGCCAGAGAATATTCTCCTCTAATAAATTGTCCAAATTTTCTTGTATAGTAATACTATTTTGTTCAAAAATTAAAGGCTTTAATTCACCAGCTTCATTAAGAGTTTCCAAAGCATCAAACCCAATTGTCGATAATTCTTCTTGATAATGCGGATATGTAGTAAATTCAACTTGATAAATTGCTGTCATGAGCAGAATAATAACTGTAAGCGCAATAAATACTTCAATAAGGAAAAGTTGCCCTTTTTTCTGTTTTGTAAGATTATTAATTATTCGGACCATAGATATA
Organism: Promethearchaeati archaeon; assembly: GCA_034660795.1. Classification (GTDB taxonomy): domain Archaea; phylum Asgardarchaeota; class Heimdallarchaeia; order JABLTI01; family JABLTI01; genus JAYEJY01. Next base: position 2,532 of record JAYEJY010000266.1, read on the forward strand.
ATTCCACCTGATAAATACACTCTCTTATTGTTACAATTCGATTAATTTTGATAATTTCAAGATCAGTTGGTAACGCTTCAGAACCAAAAACAGTATTAAATTCTTTATTAAGAAGGCACGGAAAAAGAAATACTGATCGACTAAAAGAGCCTCCATCGTTGCCTGATAAAAGAATAATTGCTGTTCCATTTGTGGGAAGGCTCAAGTTCAATGTTTCCTCAGACTCGGGATTATTAATTTGTAAAGTACTTGTACCATTATTTGAACTGCCTGTTTGATAAGGATACACAACCGTTGCAGTTAATGAAGATAATCCCCCTCTATTTTTAGATTGGATTTGTAGTTTACCATTATTATCGGGTACTTCTTGCACAGTCATTTCTAAACCAAGACTAGTAGCAGTTCCGACTTCTTCAGAAACATAATCTATTGCAAATTGTTTTGAATTATGTTGGGCAATGATGACTGCAGTGTATATGCCGGAAGATAAGGGATCAGCTCCCATATTAAAAGTAACTAATTGAGATGTTGTGGTATTAATATTGCTAATTTTTGAGAGCACGGTATTATTGGGTAAAATGAGGAAAATCCATATTTTACAATTAATTTGATTCGATGATATGTTTATTGTAGTTAGTGGTTGTCCTAAAGATAGTTGAGTTGAAACATCAAATATACTCAAGAGCCGCATTTGAAATCCTATTGAGGCGTCTTGTGTAAGATTACCTTTAACATTATCATATGAAAGGCTTCTATACGCTAAAGGATTCACCCGAGAAATTTTGTTAGGATCAAGGTTTGTGGTTCCTGTTTCTTTTAATCCAAAGGAATTATATGTTGAATCAAATAAATATTCCCAATTCTGGGGTATCCCCGAGCTACTGAAAAAAGTGTCAACTATTTGTTCACTTTTTAATTGCAAGGAACGGTCATCAAGATTTTGATATTTTGGTTCAATAAAAGATAATGAAAGAACAATAATTTCAGCAAAAAGTATCATGAAGATCATCATTGCTAATGCAAAATCAACGCCTTGAATTTGGCCTTTTTTATTTAGTTTTAGTAATTTTTTCATGTAGGATACTCCTTACTGTTAATTGAGTCGTATTGAATAGATGAGAGATTAAACCTATTATAATAACACATTATTTTAGTTCTAAAACTTTTTCGATTTAAGTATATTATAAAGTACTCATATATTTTTATTAAATTACTCTTTAATTATTGTGTTTCTCTTCTCCCTAAACAGAGAATTTATTTATTATAAAGAATAGACAATAATTACAATAATGTACTTTATTGAAAAATAATCTTAATAATCATAAGTAATGAAGAAAAATTAGTAAATTGTCGTCTGAGGAATATAATAATGCCAAAAGTCCCTCAAAAAACCCAAAATTTAATTTGGATAATTTCGATTTGTGTTGGTTTAGTATTGGGTACATTAGCTGCCCTTGTTTGGACAGAAGTACTTAATACCGGCCCGATAACAGCAAGTGATTTTATTGCTTTTGCAATTCTAACAACCATTTCTCCACCATCCATTGCTTTTATTATAGACAATCGATGGAGATCTGGGATTGATTCGAATTTACCTAATTTATTACGTGATATTGCAGATGCACAAAGGACTGGTTTATCATTACCACGGACAATAACTCAATCATCAAAACGAAATTATGGTCCCTTGACTCCAGAATTGCAAAAAATGGCAGCCAAAATTTCATGGGGTATTCCGTTTGATCAAGCTATGAAATCCTTCACAAATACTGCTGATACCGAATTAAATAATCGAGCTGCAATTCTCATTTTAGAGGCCCAGCGATCAGGTGGCGTAATAGAAGATATTTTCGATTCTGCACAAAAACATGTTGAGGATATTTTGGCCTTGCGTAAAGAACGCCTTGGATCTATGCGCCCTTATATCTGGATAATTTATGCTGCATTTATCATTTTTCTCTTAGTTGTTGTAGTTCTATTTCATACATTCTTCTATCCTATGACAGAAATGTTTGAAAATTTCCAGGATGTAGGTCTTGGAGGCGAACAAATGGGTCTTAATCCATCAACTCTTGCTTCCTACAAAATTTTATTCCTTCATATGACTTTAGTAGAAGGAATATTTAGTGGTTTAGTAGCAGGCAAAATGGGTGAAGGGGAAGCAAAATCAGGCTTAAAACATTCAATGGTGATGGTATTATTAGGCTGGATAGTCTATAAAATCACTATAGAATTACAATTAATTCAAATCTCCTTTGTTTAAATTTATAAAATGAAATTTGGTAGGTATTAACTTTGGCTAAAATCGATCAAGAAGTTCGTGAATTGAAATCAAGTGTGAGTAAACTAGATGAAAAAATTGGACAATTACAATTTTACTTGATCCAAATTATGAATAAACTTGATGAAGAAGGTGTACCCACTGGAGAAGAATCAACAGCCGCAGTTTCATCAGGGAATGTTTCGGTTGATATATCACCACTAGAAGATAGATTGGAAGAATTATCTAAAGAAATGATTACTAAAAAAGACATTGAACCCCTTAAGGAGGAACTAACAAAACTTCGTAGTGAACGAATGAAGGAAGCAGATGAAACTATAGATAAAGTAACTGTATTATTAGAAAAAGGGTTAGCTCTCACCGAACTTACCTCTTCCTTACGGGCAATTGAAGCTCATCTACAAGAACTTGTTGAACCTCCAAAATGATTTTTCTGTTTTCTTGTTTAAATTTTTAAGTAGGTGGTGTTATGAAACAAGCGATTTTGAAAGCTGAAAAGGGTTTATTAGAAGTATCAATAGAGACTACTTCTAAAACTTTGAAAACAATACAAATCACAGGTGACTTTTTCTTCCATCCCGAATCAGCTCTAGAAGCCTTAGAAGCTGAATTAGAAGATACTCCTTTAGATATAAAATTAATACGAGAAAAAATCACTAATTTTTATAAAAATAATAATATTACTACTCCTGGTGTTACTATAGACGATTGGGAAACTGTAATAAAAAAAGCACTGAAAAAATAGAATATATTCAAACATTCTTATAGGTATAGTTTTTAAGCATTTTGTGGTGTGCTTTATGCAGATTTGTTTCAATTTTAAAGGATCTTTCTTTAAACAATCTGAAGATATTACACTTACACTCGAAGACAAAACTAGTATTTATAAGGCATTAAAGAAACTCGTTGATAAAAAACCTGCTCTTAAAAGTAAGTTATTTACTGATGAAAAAAAATTGCGAAGTGACATTTTACTATTTTTAGGTAAGAAAGATATTATTACTTTAAATCTGATCAAGCAACCTCTAACTGAAGATTGTACAATAACTATCCTCCCTTTGGTACATGGTGGTTAATAGAAAGTCTGGTGTCATCCCATGAGTCAATTTGAAATGATTCAACATTTAATGAATAATCCTCAATTAATACGTAATATTGCTTTAGTTGCTCATGTAGATCATGGAAAAACAACATTATCTGATTCCTTACTTGTTGCTGCAGGTCTTCTTGCCCCTATGACTGCTGGTGAGGCACGTGCCTTGGATTTTCTCCCAGAAGAACAAAGAAGGGGCATAACCATGAAAACTGCTAATATTTCCTTAATTCTTGAACATAATGATCAAAAATACTTAATTAATTTAATAGATAGCCCTGGTCATGTAGATTTTTCAGGAAAAGTAGCAAGAGCTTTACGAATCTCTGATGGTGCGATAGTTGTAATAGATGCTGTTGAACAAATAATGGCGCAAACTGAAACTGTTTTACAGCAATGTTTAACTGAGGGAGTAAAACCATTATTATTTATTAATAAAATTGATCGATTAATAACGGAATTAAAAGCAAATCCTCAAGAAATCGCAGAAAAATTAGAAATCATTTATAATAATTTTAATTCTTTAATTCAAAAGTTTTCAAAAGATAAGGATATACCACCTTGGCAAGTAAAACCACAGGATGGGAGTGTTTGTTTTGGTTCTGCACTTCATAGATGGGGTATATCAATTCCAATTTCAAAAAATTCAGGATTTACCTTTGATACAATTTATAACCATTACAAAGAAGGAACACAGAAAAAATTAGCAGATATCTTACCTATACAAAAACCAGTTATTGATATGATTGTAAAACATTTGCCAAATCCACAAAAAGCTCAAAATTATCGAATAAACCAAATCTGGCAAGGAGATAAGACATCTGAACAAGCTAAAGCTATGAAAGACCTAGCTTCTTCAAAAGAAACACCTATTGTTTTTGGGACATCAAAAATTGTTCATGATAAACATGCAGGTCCTTTACTCATAGGCAGGATTTTTTCTGGCATAATAAAAACCAATATGCAATTACATCTTATTAACGCCAAAAAAACGGGAAATATCCAAAATATCTATCTTCTGATGGGCAACGATAAAAAACAATTAGTAGAAGCACCTGCTGGAAATATCGTTGCAGTTTCAGGATTGGGGGAAGTACACCCGGGAGAGACAATAATTGATCCATCTATAAAAGGAATGGTTCCTTTTGAGGACATAAAATATGTAGCCAATCCGGTAGTGTCTATTGCTATTGAACCTAAAATGTTGCGTGATTTATCAGAATTAAAAGAATTATTAGAGAAATACGATTTAGAAGATCCTAATTTATCCGTATCAATAGATGAAAAAACTGGTGAGATATTATTAATGGGATTAGGAGAATTACATCTTGAGACTGTCGTACAAGACATTTCGAAAGATATAGAATGTACTGCTTCTGACCCTATTGTTCTTATCGTGGAAAGAATAGACCATCCAAGTTCTCTTATTACTAAGAAGCAATTTGGTACAATAGTACAGCTAAAAGTAATGCCTTCTTCTCAAGAAAACATATCTCTTAAAGACTCTTCCCAAAAAGAAAAAAATGAAAAAATAATAGATATTCCTCCTTATAATAACAGAATTATATTAGACGTCGATTTATGGGGAAAATTGTCAGATGGGACTCGAGAACACATACTTACAGGATTAAAAAATGCTCTGAGAAAAGGGCCAATAAATAAAAAACCAGTTTATGGGGTAACAATTTATTTGAAAAATTTCGAAACTGAAGGAAAAGAAAAATTCGAATATACTATACCTGTAGTTCGTAATACCGTATGGGAGGCATTAAGAGAAGCAGAAATATCAATTCAAGAACCCATATATTCCATTCAAATTACTACACCAAGTAAATATTTAGGAAAAATTACCTCAATAATTACAAAAAGACGAGGTAAAATTGAAGACATTCGAACGGAACAAGATCTCGTCGTAATATCAGGCTATTTACCAGTGGCAGAAGTAATTAATATTGCACATGAATTACGTTCCCAGACAGAAGGACGGGCTTTTTGGCAAATGAAATTTGAGAGATTTGAAAAACGAAAATAACCTTTTTTCTTTTAAAAATATGCTGATTTAAAAGTACTTTTTTATAACCGAATAATGTACTGAAAGTTAATTGTTTTTGTGAGGTTTAGCACACTGAAATTATCTAAAGATGACCTTGGAAAAATAATCGATGATGAAGATAATCTACATAGAATGGTTTTCTTAGAGCAAGCGATTGATGCAGCATACAAAATCGATGATAAAATAAATCGAAGTTTTTCATTGAATGATTGTGTAATAGCTTTGTCGGAATTTGCGCAAGAAACAGAAGCAATTGAATCATTGGAAAGAATTCCATTAATAATTGAACATATTGAGAATATTGGTGCAAAAAGCCGTGCAAAAAGCTCCTATGCAATAGCTTTAGCTTCATTTGATAAGCATTTGCAATCAAAAAACGAATTAACCGAAGCAATAAATTTAAGCTCAAAAATTACTGATGAATTTGAGTATCGTGACACTCTTTTTGAAATTATTGTCGCCTTTATAGATAGCTCTTTATTATTGGAAGATACTGATTTATTACACAAGATTAATGAAATTATCCTCTCTCTAAGTAAAGGTCAACAGGCTTATATCCATGTTTATCTTGCAGTAATGGTTCCAAATCTTGATATTAATGAACACTTACGAAAAGCTATAAAATTAGCTGAGTCGATTGAAGATCCAATTTCCCGATCAAAAGTGTTTTTAGAGCTCTCATCTCTTGTTGCAACAATTTGGGCATAAATTTCTAAACTATAATTAAAATAATTTTACGACTTGTCTATTTTTTTTAGGGCCAAAAACAATCCTAATAAAATTACCAATGTCCTGACTATTTAATGGTCGTTGTTTAGGAATGGTTCTTTTTTCCCGAATAGCCTGGAAGATATTTTCAGTAGTTATCTCCCCTTGAATTTTGATAAGGCTATAACAAGATCCAACAGCCGGGGCAAAGTGTGCATCTGAACCACCTAATTTCGCCATTCCATTATATCGAAAGGCAACTTTACACATAATATTTGGGAAATTAAGAAATATTTTTGCAAACCCATTGTTAAATTCCATGGCATCTGCATCTAATTTATAGGCTTTCCAACCTATGCTATTATGAGACATGAAAGGATGAGGTATAATTGTTATACCTCTTTGTTTTTTAATTAGTTGAATTGTCTCTTCGCTTGATAATCCTTGAGGAATCTTTTGCTTGATACCATAAGCAACAAGGTGACCATCGCTTGTATCAATTTCTACACCTGGAAAATAAATTTTTGAAGGATCTGCAATTTGCAATTTTTTTGCTACTTTCTTACTAAATGCTAAATCATTGTGGGTAAGAAGCCCAACAGCATCAAGTTTATAATATTTTAAAACGCTGGGAATATATTCATATCTCATTCCTTCATCAACATGTACATGGGGATCTATTGAAAGTACGTGAAATTTATTAGATAAAGGATTTTGATTTTTTTGCATTATTGATTTCCTAATGTATTTCTAATATTTTATTTATACTTAATTCTTGTTTTATTTTTTGATTGAGAAATTTGAATTTGTTGTTGAGTTGGCAATTGTTCTTGAGGATTTTTTCTTTTTTTTTATGTTTGAGAAAAAAACAGTCTTTCCATCACTTACTAAATAAAATCTATCTTGTTTGTTAACCATTAAGCAAAAATGCTTATTAATTAGATAATTGGAGTTTAACTCAATTATGTTT
>JAYEJY010000267.1:0-2198 GCA_034660795.1 Promethearchaeati archaeon
TTACCATGAACTATTGAGACACCTAACTGATGTAATTCCCGTGCTTTTTGGGGAGTCCGAACTAAACAAAAAACATCAGAAGGTTGGGTTATCCCCAACTTTTTTTGTTTACAAATATAGTTTGCAACTTGCAATCCGACTTGACCAGTTGCTCCTGTTATAAATACTTTTGACATAGATAAACACATCGATGGAAATAATTGAAGTTATTCTAACTAATATTAGAATAAAAGTTTTCTTATGAAATTATTCTTATAATTAATAATTTACTTAATCTTTTAATTTTTATCTACTGTAGTGGTAGATATAAACAAACTCTTTATTTCTTCTAACTAAACAATTCTTTAAAGACAGAGAGAGTGTAATCAATATCCGCTTCGGTAATACCATAATGAGTAACAAGTCGAATAATAGTTGACCATCGAGTACTAATAATAATTCCTCGCTTTTTTAATTTCTTTTTGAGATCAAGGGGAGCAATATTTAAGCCAGCAATATCAATATAGAGCAAATTGGTTGGACAATCACGGACTTTAATACCCTCGATTTTAGCAAGACCATTTGCTAACTTTTGAGCATTGGCATGATCATCTGCTAATCGATTAATCATGGAATCTAAAGCAACAATGCCTGGAGCAGCAATAATACCAGCTTGTCGCATACCACCGCCTAACATTTTTCTGACACGTTTTGCTTTAGTAATGAATTCCTCGGAACCTACAATCATGGATCCAATAGGGCAAGCTAAGCCTTTGCTAAGACAAAACATAATTGAATCAGCGTTTTTTGTTAATTTACCAACAGGTATATCTAAAGCAATAGAAGCATTAAATATTCTTGCTCCATCAATATGAACTTTAACCGAATTATCATGAGCGATTTTGGCAACAGCATCAATTTGTTTTTTTGACCAAATTTTGCCACCAGCTAAATTATGAGTATTTTCAATACAAACAAGAGCCGTTCGTGGGTAATGAAGATCTTCACCACGGATGGCATTCTGTAATTGTTGAGGAGTAATAAGATAGCCATCTTTACCGGGAATGGTTCTTAATTGTAAACCTCCTATAACTGCAGAAGCCCCAACTTCATGTAGAAAAATGTGGGAATTCTTTTCAAGGATAATTTCATCACCACGATTAGTATGTCCTACAGTACAACAAATATTTCCCATAGTACCTGAACATACCAGAAGAGCTGCTTCTTTATCGAACATTTCAGCTGCTTTTTGTTGCAACGTATTTACAGTAGGGTCCTCATCATAAACGTCATCACCCAAAGGAGCAGCAGTAATTGCGGCCATCATTTCCTTCGTGGGTAATGTTACAGTATCACTACGAAAATCTATTTGTTTCATTATTTATCGACTCAAAAACTAAATGAATTAGTAATAATAGTTACAATAACTCAAAACAGTAATTTTTTATTAAATTTGTTGTAAATATACGAAACAATTTTAAAACTTAAAAACAGTAAAACAACTAGGAACAGACATATTGGGAATTGTTTATTGCTAGAGGAATAATGAAAATGCACAAATTAGATAAAACAGACTTGCGGATATTAAGTACATTACTGGAGGATGGCAGGACCACTTATGCGGACCTTGCTCGTGAAACTAATCTTACCATTCCCCCTATTAAATCGCGAATTGATAAGTATATTGACAATGGTTTAATTGAGAAATTCACTATCGTTTTAGATGAAAACATGATTATGCAAGGCACCTCTATGACCTTCTTGATTAAGGTTAAACCTGCTAAATTAAATGATGTTGCAAAAGAGCTTTATGAAAGTCCCTTTATTGCTAATATGTCTATTAATTCCGGTCATTATAATCTCATTATTGTCACTCACAATATGCGTGATAAAGATAAATTAGATTTTATTAAGAAAATTAATGCTTATCCCGAAGATACAGTAATTGAACTTGTTTCTTCCATTAATCTTGATACTTTTATGTGTAAGTCAATAGAATTACCTAATGCACCTGTTGACTTAGTTATTCGTTGTGATTATTGTCATCGAGAATTTTCTGGCGAGGTTTTCTCAAAAGCTATTCTCGGTCGTAAGAGATATTTCTGCAGTCCTATGTGTCAAGAGAAATATGAAGAACGAGCTGATAAATACATTAAAGGTGAATTATTTACTCCTCCTGGGGAGGAAGAAGAACAGACCGGGAAGGCTAAAAACTAATT
>JAYEJY010000267.1:2208-9628 GCA_034660795.1 Promethearchaeati archaeon
TTTAGTATTCTCTTAATCTTTTTATACAGATTACACCTTAAATGAATTTGTATTATCTTTCCTTAGGTGTTTAAAACATTGCCTCAGCAACAATTCTTTCAAGCTGTGTTATTTGATATAGATGATACTTTGTATAATAGTACTTTTTTGTCAACTTCAGCGCGTAAGAACGCTATTAGAGCGATGATTGAAGCTGGTTTAGATTGTGATGAAGAGGAGACATTTGACCTCCTCATGGATATTGTTCGTAAATATGGTTCAAATTATGGTGAACATTTTAATCGATTATTGGAAAAATTAGGTTATCAACAACATCCCAAATTAATTGCTGCTGCTGTTGTTGCGTATCATTCTGAGAAGTTTGCATTACTACAACCTTTTCCCGACGCAATTATCACCCTCTTAACTATTATGAAACATAATATTAAAATTGGAATTGTTTCTGATGGCCGTCCTGTTAAACAATGGGAAAAATTAATTCATCTCGGAATTCAACATTTCTTTGATGTTGTTGTTATTAATGATAAATCAGCGATACAAAAACCTCATAAACATGGTTATGTGAAGGCTTGTAAGCGATTAGCGATTTCTGATTATTCGACAGTAATCTATATTGGTAATAAAACTGAGACTGATATACTTGGTGCAAATAAACTTGGCATGAAAAGCATTTTATTATCGTTAGATCCAAAAATTACGAAAAATCACTTTCCGGATATGGAGAAACCAGATTATATCATTAACCGATTAAGTCAGGTATGCCCAATTCTTGGCTTAGGGTCATGTAAATCAAAATTAAAATCAGGAGAAAAAAAATGAAAATAATACCCCTAAAAAGGGGCTCTGTCTAAGAAAGAAAATATCCTGTTTATGAAAATAGAATAGAAATAAAATTATGCTTTACTTATAAAGGGTTTGCATTTATTTCCATCACATTCAGGAATTGGTGCTGTTTCCCCACAACTTTTGTCGGTGCAAACTAATTTGTCATCTTCAAGTTCCATTGGTTCTCCACAATGCACTGGCCAATCATAGATTTTACCGCATTCTGGACATTTGAAAACTAATTTCATATCTGCTTTTTGCGCACGAGTTGAGGTTTCTTTCAATTTTACACCTTTCAAATCGGCTTCTGAAACTGGTGTTTCTTTATCTGACATTGTAAAAAGTCACCATCCTTTTGAAATTGTCTTTTTACACTTATTTAATATTGCTATATCGACATAGAGATATAAATCTGCCCTTCAACTGATAGTTTATTACGTTATTAATGCTCTACAGGAAATTTATTGTTTAAGGTATTTTATAGCAGTTAATGCTAATAATGCGCTTCCTAGTGGTAAAACATCTTCATCAACATCAAATTTCGGGCTATGATTGGGATAAATAATTCCTTTTTCTTCATTTGTTGCACCCAACCAAAACATAGAAACTGGAATAGAATAGTTATCGCTAAATTCGTAGAAATCTTCTGCACCCATTTGAGGTTTATCTGCAATTTTTATATTTTCTTCACCAATAAGTTCTCGAGCAGAAGCTTTAATTAAGTCATTTAATTCCGGAGCATTGTTTCCTGGACTGTATCCTTTTTTAATTCCTGGTGTAATTGTACAATCGTATGTTTTTCCCACCCCCTCACATATCTTTTGAATATTTTTATATATTTCTTGACGGACTTCTTCGTCAAGTGCTCGAATAGTACCTCGTAAATGTGCTTTTTCTGGAATAATATTATGGGCTGATCCAGCTTTAAATATTCCAACAGTCACTACTGCAGGCTCAACTGGATCGGTAAATCTGGAGACAATTATTTGTAATGAAGTTATAAGATATGCTCCAATAGCTATCGGATCTGTTGTTTCATGAGGAGAAGCAGCATGCCCACCTTTTCCTTTTATATCAATCCAGAATTCATCTGCAGAGGCTGTTAAACTTCCATCTTTAATTTCTATTTTTCCAGCTTCTAAATCTCCTGCAACATGTAATGCAATAGCAGCGGAAACTTTTGGTTTCTCCAAGGCACCTGCTTTAACCATTGGTTTAGCTCCCCCTAAACCTTCTTCTGCAGGTTGAAAAATCAATTTAATATTTCCTGAGAGTTTATCCTGTAATTCTACCAGAATTTTTGCAACCCCTATTAACATAGCTGTATGAGTATCATGCCCACACGCATGCATTTTCCCATCGATTTTAGATTTATAAGGAACATCATTTTCTTCTTGTAATTCTAATGCATCCATATCAGCTCTTATTGCAATTGTTTTTCCTTCTTTTTCTCCTTCTATTAACCCAATTACCCCCGTTTTAGCCACATTTTTTTGATAGGGAATATCTAATTTCTCTAAATGAGAAATAACTAATTTAGAGGTTTTTACTTCTTCAAAACCAGTTTCAGGATACATATGTATTTGGTGGCGGATTTTAATAATTTCATCTTTATTTTTTTGAGCTAGCTTCATTACTTTTTTATGCATACGTTTCACTTTCTTAGATGCTTTTTTAATAATCATAACTTATTTATATGATTTTAGGGCATTATTTTTTTATTATCTTCTTTCATATTTTTTGATTGTATTAATCAAAGCTTGTTTAATATCAATATTTAATCCCCTACCAAGGGCAAAAACTGCAAAAACTAAATCACCAAATTCTTCTTGAAGTTTTTGATGATTACTTTCTCTTTTTGGATGGAGTTTATGAACTATCTGCAATTCTTTAGAAAATTCACCTAATTCTTCAATTACCGGATAAATCAACCATTCTTCAGACCAATAACCACCTAAAGAAGAGATTAATTTATCAATTTTCTTAAAAAGCGATTCAATATCAGTCATGAGTATCATTAAGAAATAGGATTTATTGCACTAAAAATTATCGCATAAAAAGATTAACAAAAACCTTGATATTCTGATGCACTAACTAACCAGAAAGCTTTTTGCATATCATTCAATGACTTGTTTAAATAATCAATCTTTGCACGATCAATCTCTTCGGCTGTAATATCTTTACCATTTACTAATTTTTCGAAAATCTCTTTTTCTTCACTAAAGTCTTTGTAATATTTCATCATTCCTAATTCTTCTGCCAAAAAAAGAGATTCTTGTAGTTCCTCCATGGCTTCTTCATATTGTTCATTATATGCTAGGAGATTTGCAAGAATTTGCTTTGAAAACATTGTTAATGGTAAATATTCTAAATCAAGAGAAATAAAGACCATTTCCTCAACAGTCTGAATTATTTCCTGGACTCTTGTTGTATTGGATTCTTGTTTTAAAAGATGGATAAGAACAATGCCTTTCTGAATAATAGCTAAAGCAAGCGGTAAGCTGGACACTTGTTTCTCTGCTTCTTTAAAAACATGATCAAGATAATCTTGTGCTTTGTCATAATCCCCTTTTCGGATGAGAAATCTAATACGGGCAATTAAAGCTTGGAGATTTTCTTCCTCAGAATCATGTATAGAAGCAAACAAATCTGCTCTTCCCATGTAATTTTGGGCTAAATTAATTTTCCCTAAAACAGTTGAAATCTCGAATAACCAATTTAAAACATCAAAATATAATTCGTCTCTTTTGTTTAACTCTAAACAATATTCAAGCGTTGTTTCAAATTCGTCAAATGATCTTTCAAAATTACCAATAATTGCATTTAATTGTCCAAGTCGGAGATGCTCAATCAATAAATCAGTGGTTTCGAATGTTAACTTTTCTTTGAAAATGACAGCACGAGAACGATTTTCAACAGATGACCAGAAATCACCAGAGATAAAATTAGTATATGAAAGACCATCATAAATTGTTGTTAATAGATAGTTAAAATCATTTCTTTTGGCGATTTCTAATGCTTTTTCGAAATTTTGACGTGCTAATTTATAATTGGCTTCTTGACACGAAATTAAGCCCATTTTTGTTAAGGCATCAGCCATACTATGTGCATTCGATAATGTTTTAGCAAGTTGATGAGTTTGTTTATAGAGATTCTTTGCTTCATTTAGAATATCTTGTTCTAGTGCCAATTGAGCAAGATTGGATAAACAATCTAACACACCATTTTTATTATTAAGTTGTGAAAAGATTTCTTTTGCTTCAGAATAAAGTTTTTTGGCAGTAGTATAATCTTCTTTTAATTGCTTATATTGCCCTTTTAGATTAATAGCTTTTGCTTTTAAAGATAAAAAGGGATATTTATCTAAGAACTCAAAGGTTTCAGATAAATTAGCTTCAATTTCCGACGATTTTTTGAGCCGTAAATTTGTGTTTGCTAATTCCAGTTGAGAATCACTGATCCAATACGGGTGATTATATTCCTTAGCTTGTTCATAACAATTTTTAAATAAGACGATGGCATCTTCTGCCGATTGTTTATAGGCTATAATTTTACTATTTATTAAACACGATGGTAAGAAATGTTGTAGAAATGTTCGATCAATTTTTCTTATTTCTTCTTTTAATTGAGTAATTTCTTCTAATGTTTTTTTAACTATCTCTTGATCATTAGAATCAATGCGAATATGATATAAATGAGCTAATAGAGAGAGAGATTCAATTAAAGGTAAATAATCATTTTGTTTTTTTGCTGTTTGATAACTATTATTAATTAAGGATATTCCTTTTGTTATTTCCCCTTGAAGAGCGATAATATATCCATACCATATTTTTGCTCCAATATTTTCTATTTCTTGCCAGTTAATTTCTGTTCTGGTAAAATATTTATAATCAGCTAACATATAGGCGATTTTTGCTGCTAGATACTTAACCTCTAAATCCTCTGGTGGTATAGTTGGTGATTGGGAGATTTTTAGAAAACGTTCAAAGAAAATTGGTAAATTTTTAGAATCATGACCTAAGCGGTCAAATTGAAATTTAATTGCTTCTAATGTTTCAGAAGAGAGTCGACTCTCATGCTTCATAAATATCTCAGGTAAGACCATTTAAATCACCACTTTTCCCGCTTTTTGAGAAAAGATATTTTAAATTGTCATTATATATGAATATAACTTTTCAGCTGTAAATAGATTCTTCTCCTTTTAAATTTTCTTTATTGCCAAATCTCAATAAATTCAAAAATAGTTTTACATTATGAGTCTTATATTCCACTTTCAGAAAGAATATTAGGGAGTTATTCACACATACTTACTAAGAAAAAAAGCTTTTTCAATAATACTGTAAATTATTTATTTGAAAATGGTGAAAAAAACAATGAGTGAAGGAGCTCCCTCAATTTCGCAAAAACAAATTAATAAACTTATCAATAAAGCCAAAGAACTTGGGTATAAAAATGTTAAATTCTTTATTGAGGATATTGATGTCCTTCTTAGACCAGCCAATTTGTTAAAAGAAAAAGATATGAAATACTTTGAATTAGAAAATCTCATCACTCTTTTAACCAATAAAGAAATTAGCCTAGGAATGGCTCCTCGTATGATTAGTATGGTTTCTAAATATGCTGAACGAAACGAGGAATTAGAAAAAGAAAATGCTGACCTGAAGCAATCAAATATTACTATTAGAAGTAAATATCAAACAGCAAATGCACAAGTTAAAGAATTAAAAAATCAATTAAGTGATCTCTCATCTGCACCGAAAGCAGATGCCAAGATTCGTGAGGAAAATATTAAGCTAACTGAAGAAAATAAATATCTAAAAATGACTAATGAAACATTGCAGGAAGATTTGAAAACAGCTAAAGCAAAATTGGATGAAAAAATAGAAGAAGCCAACTTCTTAGATGTTGAAAATAGTCAATTAGAATTAAGGATTAAGAATTTACAAAAAGAAATTGAAAAATTGGAGGAAGAGCTTGCTGCTGAAAAGCAAAAAGAAAAAGGCAAAGATGTCATGAAACAAAATATCGAAAAAGTTATGCTAGAGATTGATGAATTATATGAAAAAACAGATGATCCTTTCAAAAAAGAGTTTCTGGCTTTTCTAGGAATCGAATTTAATGAAATATTTGATGGTCGAAAAATAACCAAACAGAAACTTATGAATCAATTATCTATACATGCTCGAGAAATGGAAAAGGTCTTTGAACCTCAACTTGCAAGTATGCGTCAACAACCAACCCCAGCACGACCCGCAGTTTCTAGTACACCTGAAAAACCGCCTCAACCACAACCAACTCCAAAGAAAGTAACCCCCAAAGAACCAGAGAAACCTAAACAGAAGCCTAAAGAAAAACCGGAAGATAAAGAATCAGATGAAGATCGTTATGTCAAACCAAGTGAATTCTTACGAGGAAAAAGTGCTTTTGAATCAGCGGAAGAAGGAGAAGAAGCGCCTGTTGAAGAAAAAGAAGCTCCTAAAAAACCTGTATTTACTCCTTCAAAAAGCAAGAAAAAGAAGAAGGTGCAAGATAGAAAACCAACCCCCGAGTTAATTGAGGTCTTTAATGTTTTCATCAAATACTTGGATCAAATCGACAATAATAAAGACTTCAATGATTTATGTGATAAATTAATCGAAGAATTATATGAACATGTTGGCTCACCAGGAATGACAAAAGTTTACAAAATAAAAAGTGGCGGCGTTAAACGGAAGAAAATGTTAATAGATTTATTAAAGCAATGGAAAAAAGAATTACCAGAAATGTAAAGAAAGATTTTTTTCTTTTCATTTATTTGCTTTTTTAGTTATAAGAAAATTTTAATGACTTGATTTAATGCATGGGCGGTCATACCTTTATTCGAGAATCTAATTAAGACCCTTTGTTTTTTTGGCTGACCATGAACATCGGTGACTTTTCCTTTTGCTAACGCATCGGATTCTTCGAATTCTAAAAGGAATTTTTTCCCTACAAGACTAGCTGGATTATAATCTGTCAAAAGTTTAGCAATAGCTTGATTTTCTGTTTGTAAACGATTATTGCGTCGGTAACTTACAATTTGTGCTTCAATATATTCATTCGATTTCTTTTTTGATGATTTTTTAGACATAATGATTAAACACCTTTCTTCTTTGGTAGTAGAACAACTTGTGCTATTCAAAAATTTTGCGCTAGAAAGGAAAATCTGTTATTATAAAATTACTCTTTCTCTTCTTTTTCGAAATATTTTTCAATTCTTAGTAAAACCTTCTCAAGACAACTTAGATATTCTTCAATTTCTTTTTTCTTAATTTTAAGTAATCTGCCAGATTGATGAACAAGGGTATTGCGTTGATTACGAATGTTATTAAAAACCTCTTCCTCCTCTCGAGTAATAAATTCTTTCTCAGTCAGAAAAGAAAGCATCATTGAAAAATTGGAATAAACTTCAATAGGAGCTTCTAAACGTTCTATTATGCTTTTGAATAGTTGCTCTGAGGATCTGAATAGAAAAACTAACGCAGTTGCACGTTCTTCTTCGGAAGTTTCTTTCCATAATGATAAACGATTTTTAACATATTCAATGTCCATTTTTAACGAGTTAACTTCATGATCA
>JAYEJY010000268.1:0-9599 GCA_034660795.1 Promethearchaeati archaeon
CTTGATACTCGGAAAGATATAGTTAGATTATTTCCTAATCTGGAACAAGAATTAACTGAGCTTCGAAAAATTATGGCTCATCAACAAGTTATTTTTGAGAAAATGAGTGACCAAATAACAACATTAGAAAAAGAATCTAAAAAACAATCTCAGACTATTGCTGATCTAAAGAAAGAGACAGGTAAGATTGATACAAGTGGTGCTATTGAAGCCACACTCTCAACAAAATCGAAGAAATCAATTAGCTCTTTAATCAAAAAGAGGATAGAAGAAAATATACAACCAATACAAGAAGAGATAGTTGAATTAAAAACAGCTTTACAAAAAACCACTCAGGATAATATTGAAAAAATGGAAAAACGAATTGATTTGCTAAAAGATCAAGTTGAGGATCTTTCCTCGAAGACAGAACTTCAAATGCTCGAAATTCTTGAAAGCGTTAACAAGAAACCTGCACAACTGAAAGCAGAGAGGGGGAAAAACCCCAAAAAATCAAGTGCATCAACTAAGAAGAAAACAAGCGCATAATATAAAAAAAGAAATGGTATGTATAGTTTTTAGTTAAGCTAAGAAAAAAACAGAAAGGAATACTCATAAGAGAATTGATGCTAAACAGAAAGGAATACTCATAAGAGAATTGATGCTAAACAGAAAGGAAACGTTTTATTTTGTTTCCAAGATGTCGATATCTACTTTAGATACACCATCTATATCAGCCAATTCGTCTTTAATAGTATCCATATTTACATTTTTGAATTCTTTGGAATCGATATATCCTTCATAAACACAACTTTCTTGAGTGAAACATAAGCCAGTTGAATAGAGAGTTTTTATACCTGCTTTCATAAATAAGGAACCCATTTTTTTCAAGAAATCAGGGCTTAATTTACCAATTTCAATGACCACTTTATAGACTTTATCACTAGTAGTTGGAATGATCCTAATTATCTTAGTGCTGGGGGCAAGAATCATTACGGCATAATTTCCTTCCTCAGGCTTTAACGCATCAAGAAACGTTTGGGGTAATTCTATCGGTTCCCCGACTTCAAGCTTACACATCTTAGCAACGGTAACTTCAGTTGTATTTGACATTACGAACTCTCCTTCATATATAGATATTTTAAATTCTTCAATAAAATTAATCCTTGCTTGTTTATTAGTTTTACTTTTAAGGACTTTATATAATAAGTAATATTCCTCCCTTATGAGTTTAGCGTTTAAAGATGGGGTTTTATTCTGTTTCTAAACCGCTTTTTATAAGCTCATAGAAGGGAAATCATAGTTTGGCAAAGCATCTTATAAGAGAAGAAAACTATTTTACCTAAAAATTAAAGTAGGAAAGCTTATTTGTTATTATCTGTATTGGATAGTTTAGACAATAGTTACTGTAATACCTGAAAAAAAATATCATTTGGGTATGCTTATTATTATAGGTGTCTTGTAGGAGTTTGAAAAAACTGTCAACCAGGAAGTATCAAGAGAAAAGACTTTCATTACTAATGCATCCTTTAAGAAGGGAAATTTACCAATTAGTTTGTGAAACCCCTGGTGCATATTTTTATGAAATTGTTAGTTCACTTTCTGTGCCCCAAGGTACTCTTTCCTGGCATTTACAAATGTTGAAAAAAGATGGTTTAATTAAGTCAACTAAATTTGGTGGTAAGAGACTTTATTTTCCAAAAATGCTTCGAAGTGAATCTGCTGAAAAAGCATATGTAATTTTGAAAAATGAAACAGCTGCACAAATTTTTGATGAGATTATCAATAACCCCGGAAGTTATCAAACCGAAATAGCGGAGAAGTTAGATATCCATCATGACACTGTTAGACATCACATAAAGCGATTAGCTGAAGCAAAATTAATCGAGGTTATCCGTGATGGCAGAACAGTAAAATATTATCCCGGGGAACTTGGGAAAGACCTTATTGATGGCAGCTTAAATGTTCTTTCTGAAAGGTATATTAATTTCCTTTTTGAAAAGCTTCGCGAAGGCTGTCTTCATCCTGAAGTAGTAGAACGTGATTTACACACAATTTCTCTTCGTATTGAATGTCCTGATTCTGAAAACATTTATCTAAATATTGATCTTGGTCCTTGGGAGACACATATTGTAGAAAATGAAGAAGATGATGGAATAGAAAAAGAAGAAAAAGTAGAAACAGAGTGATATTTCTCTTTTATGTTAATTTCCTCAGTGTTTTTTTCAGTTCTTCTATGGCCGCTTCCCAATTTTTAATCTCTTCAGCCAGCTCCTCTTTTTCTTCAGCATATTCTTCTTCTGAAAGTTCTCCGGTTGATTTTCGTACAAAGAGTCTTTCTAATTCTTCCCGTTTTTGTTGAAGTTCTTTTTTCAATTGATCTTTCCAATGCTCCATTTTTACTATTTCATTAGTGATTTCTCTGCTCGCTTTTGCAATGGCCTCTTTGTATTCTTGTTTCATTTTTTCATAGGTTTTTTGACTAATTGCTTTTTCTTTTTTTAGGCCTTCAAGTTTTTCTAACCGCTCTTCTGATTGCTCTTTTGATTTTATTATATCGAATATTGGGATACTTACTGTCCCTTTTTTCAATTTTTTCTTATCGATACGAATTTCCACAAATCTTTGATTTAGTTTTTTTATTCGTTTTTTTGCATCCTCTTTGGGAATTAATCCTACTTTTACACGTTCTTCTAAATTTTCGATTTCTTCAAGAATTTCTTCCATTTCTTTATCGATAGTTAATAATCGCCCTTTGACGGCTAAAGCTTGCACGATCTCCGGTTCAATCTTTTCAATCTCAGGTGATTCAGATTTTTCATCACTTGGTAGAGAGTCAGAATAGATATCTTTGCTTTCTTGTTTTTTCTTAAACATCTCTTTTGGTAATCGAGCACCACAAGATTTGCAAAATTTAAATGTTGGTAAAACAGGTTTACCACATACTGGACAACGATATTCAACCATTTTTTATACCTTCATATGTGTTTTATCTATAGAATGTTGTATCATTTAACTAAAAAAAGAATTGCTTTCAGCATTTTTGTTTCTTTCCTTTTGTTTATAAGTAAAGAGATGTGGACGGCAAAAAGGGCTATTTCTATCTAAAAAACATGCTAAAAAAACCCAAAGCTTTCGAGATGAAAAGAAACATTAAAAAAACGTTGTCGATGAACAAAAAGTACAATAATCTTTAGCTATTAAAGAAGTTAAAAAATAATTCGTTAGGAGAAAAAAAAGATGGCAAGACGTCCAGCTCGTTGTTATACAAATATCTCTGGTCCTCCTTATACCAGAAAAAAATATATTCGAAGTATTCCCGGTTCAAAAATAACTAGCTTTGAAGCAGGTAATCGACGGGGAGACTTTCCAATAATGTTAAGTTTATTCGCGCAAGAAGCCTGTCAGATAAGACATATTGCTTTAGATGCTGCAAGAACTATGACTAACAGGCTTTTAACTAAAAATGTGGGTTTTGATAATTATCATTTAAAGATTAGAGCTATCCCCCATCATGTATTGCGAGAGAATAAAATGATGGCTTTTGCCGGTGCAGATCGTATCCAAGATGGAATGCGCAGAGCATTTGGGAAACCGATGGATGTTGCCGCCAGAGTTGATGCTAATCAAGCAGTAGCATCCGTTTATACGCATCCTGAGCATGTTGAGGCTGTTAAAAGAGCACTTGAAGTTGGCGGTCATAAACTCCCCTCGCCTTGTAAAGTTGATTTTGAAAAAGGAAAAGAACTTTATCTGGAATATGAACGTGAAAAACAGATGGAGTAAACCCTCCCTTTATTTTTTTATCAAAACGTTTTCTATAATATCTACATATATTTTTAATAATCTCAAAGAACATTAGAATAAACTAAGAGTATAAATTCGACTTAATCCCAAGGCTTAACTTGGTGACAATTATGGATTTTATCTGTGGAAAATGTAACAAAAAATTAGAAAAATCTCCATTATTACTCATAAAAGGCTGCCCTTATTGTGGTTCCAAGGTTTTTAAGACAATTAAAGCACCCGGAGAGCAACAATCGATAAAGATACATCATGAAAAAAGGGAAAGTAGCGATTCGGAGGAATCACTTGTTTCCCAATATGAAATAATTCCCAAATTAGTCAAACAAAAGGATGAACAAGAGCCCTCCCAAGAGGATGTTATACCAGCAATCCAATTACGTGAGAAAGGTATTTATGATGTTAATTTAGATTCATTATTCCAAGGTGAAAAAGCTGATCCCATTGTTCTTAGTAGCAGACAGGGAGTGTATCGTGTGGAAATTTTACCTGTTGAAAAGAAAAAGGATGAGAAAAAGATAAAGAAAAAGGTTTAGTTTTTGGGTGAGAGAAGGTGAAGATCCGTTAATTCATCTTTTGTACGATATACAAGAGGTTTTGTTTCTACAAGATAAATTTCTGCTGTTACAGATACGTAGCCCTCAACTAAATGACCGCCTATACAATTACCTTTGGCATCACCAAGGATTATATGGATATGTATGATCGGTTCCTTCGTATCTTTGTTAATGGCAATATTGCCAGTACAACTTAATAATTCCATCTTTTCAAAAGGATTATGAAGGTATTTTTTCTTAGCAACATCAAAATAGCCTATTTTGCCTTTATCTAACGCTCCAATTCCCGTTAGATAACCTGCAACAATTTTCTTTTCTGAAACATATTCTAAAATTTTTGTTAAAAGTTCCTCGCCTTTTTCTAATTTTAGTAAATGGATTTTTTGTTGATGCATTTCCATTGATTTCATAATATAACACAATCCTACTTAAGATCAATATAGATTCATATGATCATTTTGTTAGTTCAGCACGTAAATTTTTAATCTTTTCTTTGACCAGAGTTAATGATTGATTGATTTTTTGCAGGTTTTGATCAAAATCGTGTTTGTTTGTTTTACCTTCTTGAAAAGCAGTCTGATTCCTTTCTAATTCTTTTTCTAGACGATATTTTTCAGCTTCTAATGTAAGAAGTTGCATATAGGGATCTTCTGCTGTTGAAGGTTCCGTTTGCTCTTGGGTTTCCGGTTGTTTAATTGTTTTTCCAGCAGCAGGTTCTTGAGGTTGTTTCTCTGGTGGTTCGACGGATTCTACAGAGGGCGGGGTAAGAGGTTTCTCAGAAGGTTTTGTAGGTTGCTCAACTTGGCTTTCAGCTGTTTTTCCTTCTACAGTAGGAGGAACTATTCTCTCTTGAGAAAGTTTTTCCCTGAATGAGGACATTTCCTTCTCGGTCTCTTTCTCAGCATCCACAATTAATTCCTTCATATCCGATAGAACTTTTTGGGGGGCGGAGGGAGAATCATCTTTAGCTTCTAATTTTTCAATTGTTTTAGAAGTATCCACCATTTCGGCTTCTTTTGATTCTGTTGTGGGTTGTTCAACACTTTCCGTTTCTTGAACGACGGGAGGGACTGATTGTTGTGGAGGCGGGGATGCTTCTTTTGTTGGTTCTATAGATGGTTCTGTAACTTTTTTAGCAATATCTTCTGAAGAGGTAGGTTGTTTTACTCCGCGTGAGAGAAATGAGGGTCGTTTAATTTTGGGTGGTTCTACTTCTGGTTGAGTGGGTTGTTCTTTTATAGATTCAGGAGGGGGTTGTTCTTGCGTAGGGGGAGATGAAACAGGTTCTTTTTCAACTGTTTTTTCAATAGTTGGTTGACTACCTTCCTCCTTTTTTGTTCTAATTAAATCGCTCATTAATGATTTCAAATCATTTAATTCTGTCTTTAATGAGTCTAATTCTTGTTTTAATCGGTTGGCTTCCTCTTGTGAATCTGTTTTTTGTGTGAAAACGACGTTTTTTGCTTGAACTAAAATTTGGTAAAGAGAATCAACTAAATCCTTTCTTTGTCTAAACCATTCAATATATGGATCCCAGTCAATTAGAGTATTTCTGAGATCTTCAATCATCTCTAAGAATTCTTTGTTTTTCTCTTCATGATCTAGTAATGTTGCTTCAAAAGTAGATAAAATATCTATAATAATAACTCTTATTTCCGTTTCCTTTTCGGAGTTTGTTTCTCCTTTCATTAAATCTGAATAGAGAGATTCGAGTTTTTTTAAAGCATTTTGAAAAATTCTTTTCTCAGACAAACTACCAGTCTCCTAAATCTATAACGTATTAGTCTAAAAGGGTTTTTTTGGTAAATTTTTTGTTTTCGTTAGGTAAGTAAGAATACGACTACCTATTAGAAGATTTGCACTTAAATGCTTTCATCCAATACCAAGATGTATTTCTCGTCTTTTTTGATAATCTGATGGAAAATGATTTTGAACAAACACTGAATTAAACGTAATTTCTTCAATTATAATGTCAATTATATTCAATTGTTCTTCAGTTTCAATTCCCCAGAGATAAAGATTTATCGGTTTATCAGCAGTCTCTTTATAGGTTTTTACAAATTCTAAACTTGCCATTAATTGTTGAAATTCAACACTTTCAGGTGATGATGGAAGAGGTGTCCATGCAGATAAATGTATAATTGGTTGAGCATATTCCTGGATTACATAAATGTCTTGACCAAAGTGGCGAAGAGCACCCTTTTCTCCTTTTAAAGTAGGATCAATATCAATAGTTACGTAATAATCGGTATTTTTTACATTAGTAACTACTTCGCTTATACTTTGAATTATTTTTTCAATTTTCTCTCTGCGCCATTTTAACCATTCTTCATAAATTCGAGAATCTTGTTGTAAATCATTCAGTGAAAAGATTCTATCTATCCCGTACGCGTCTGAAAAGTCTCTTGTAGTTGTTTCACGAAAACTGAAATCTTCTCCAGGATAGCGTACATTTTCAAGTATAACTCCTTGAACAGGAAAGGAGAGAACTTCTGAAACAACCGAATCTAAATAGTTGATATATGAGTCCTTTGTGGGACAAACGAAATCCTTGTTTGGATTTCCTCCGTCTTTAATTGCCGAATACCCGGGATTATTTGCTAAAAAGGAATCCGCTAAGGCATTAATATAAGCATACACTTTAATCCCAATTGAATCAGCAATTGATGCGAAATTAGAAAAAAACTCATCAGTTTCGCGATAAGTCGGAGCAGTTGAACTTCGAAAATGGACAAAACCGGAAGTCGATTTTCCTATTACTGCAACTTTATCTAAGAAGCCACCATTTTCTGCTAAAAATTCATCAGGACTTTGTTGAACATGAATTGGATCTATTACCGGAATAAAATCATGGCTTGAAATCGTTCGTATATCCATTATATACCCACACTGTAATTAATATTAAAATGAAGGTATTATTACCTATTAGGTTTTGTGTTTCGTAAAAAAGAAAAGTTTTTTGCTAAAAATTTAAAAAAGCGTTAAAAAATTGAAAAAAAATGGGGGGAAGAAAACATCCTTTTTTGATAAATTCTTATTATTCAGCGCTTTCTTCTTCCTCTTCCTCTTCTTCAATACTTTCGAAATCTTCTAAATCGATTGGTGCTGGGGGTGGTGTTCGAGCCATTGTCCAACCAATCCAAGCAGCAATACTTAAGACAATAATCATTCCGAGAATAATTGGTGCTGCAAGTAAGATTATCGTTATTCTTTCAGTAATAAAAGGATTTGTAGAACCCCATTCTACGATGCCCCAAATAGTAAACGTTGCCCAAGCACCGAGAATACTTAGAGATAATAGAAAAATCGAATAGCCTGCAAGTTTATCTTTCATTGTCATACCTACCAATTAATTTTATCTTTGTTTGACACATGTTGTGTATAGTTTAACAAAATGAACTTATTGGTTCATTAAATACATTTACCTTATTCTAATACTGTTCAATAATTATATAAGGAACACACCATGAGCAAATATCGATAGTGAGATAATATTCCTTCTAGCTATTTTTAATTTTCTGTTAGAATTAATATTTAGGAATATTTTTCTAAAAATTTAATGAAATAAAAAAATGTAAAAAAGGAATGAAGAGGGGTTATCCAAAAAGTGAACCCATGCCAGTATCTTCTTCCTCATCTTTCTCCTCGGTTTTTTTCGCTTCTTTTTCTTTAGAAGCTGTTGAAGCAGATGATTTAGCAGAAGTTGTTTCAACCGTGGAACGAACCTTTTCAGGTAAGGCATTAGGGGCCTTGGTTGCGAGGGTTTGCGCTAAACTAATAGCTTCCAGTTGAGTTTTTGCTAGAATGGAACCTGCAGTTTCAGGTGTAATGAAATCACTTTCCAATGCAAGATGTAGTGCTTCTCGTCGTGTTTTCCCAATAAGTTCCAAAATGTTTTCTTTAGTTGGATATGCAGCTTCAAGGGATAATGCATAGGCATGGCGGTATGCTTGTACTGTCTTTTCTCTTATTTCCTCAAAATCAACAATCAAGTCATCATGTTCTATTAAGGAGCCTTTGCTGTAGATAACATCTATTGATAAACCAGAATCGAAAGGTTCTTCACCTAAGCGCCCTAATACATTAGCTAAGGTTCTTGAAACTTTTTCACCCGCTTTACAGACAGTGGAATTTTCTGAGATATGAATTGTTCCGCCTTCAATCCTTGTTTTTAAGCCAACAGATTGAAGTTCACCAATAATAGGGCCTGGTGCAAATCCAGTGTCTCGTGCGGTGACAATGATATCTTTTGTTGCTACTTGTCCTTCTTTCGCGGGGGTTGGTATTTTATTTTGTTCTAGATAATTTGCAATCTTAAACGGATTACCATTTGTTAGTAGAAATGCTGCGGAACCTTCAATATGTTCTTTTAGTTTTTTCAAACCTTTATCTTTCTCGGCCACTTTATCTATAGCAAGTTGCATAATGGTATTCT
The DNA here is from genome assembly GCA_034660795.1 of Promethearchaeati archaeon. Taxonomy (GTDB): domain Archaea; phylum Asgardarchaeota; class Heimdallarchaeia; order JABLTI01; family JABLTI01; genus JAYEJY01. The sequence goes on from JAYEJY010000268.1 coordinate 8,776, forward strand.
TAGCAACTTTCAGAATAGCGTCTCCACGAAGGTTATGACGTAAACGCTGTATTGTTTTTGAGGTAATGTTTTCCACTCGAGTAATCCCTATAGTTTCATAGTTTTTAAGCAACGATACAAGTTCTTTTAATTGTTTTTTCTTGAAGGAACTCGGTTCATTATCATAAATAGCTTGACTCATTTTAATTCACCTCAACTTCAACCGATTTACCCATCGTTGTTTTAATATAAGCAGATCGGATATTTAGAAGACCGCGTTCTAATTTAGATTCAATTGCATGGATAACGGATTCTATATTCTCCGCAACTTCTTCGTTTTTCATTTTTATATCTCCGACCTTCGTTAAAACTACAGGATTTTCTTTCAATCGTAAGTTCACAAGGCGGCGAAAACGGTCCAAAACTGCATCAATATCAGCAGTGGGGGGGATGGGTTGCGGCATTTTTCCTCGTGGAGCTAAATATTTCCCTAAATTCCGAGCAATTAAAGGCATTAGAGAAGGTTCAGCTAGAAAGAAATCGTGTTCTTTTGCTAATTTTCGGATTTCTTTTGGAGCTTTACCTAGTGCTTCTAATTTATCTCTATCTAGAATGGTGTCAACTCCAGCTTCTTTAGCTTTAGTAGCAAGTTCGCCTTCAGCAAAAATGGCTACATGAGGATGTTTACGAATTGGATTCGGGAGAACAGTTTGGAAATTAAAGCGATTACTGGGTGTTTTTAAATCAATGTCCCGAAAATTAACAGCAAGATCGATGCTTTCTGTGAAGTTTCGTTTCTTTGATTCTTTTTTCGCTTGTTTTACTGCTCCCGTCAATTTTTTGAT
>JAYEJY010000269.1:0-9452 GCA_034660795.1 Promethearchaeati archaeon
CAATTTCTAAAACTGCATTATTCATTAAATTTTATCCTCTGCCTGATCTTTTTTATCTAATTAGAGGAAAGTCCAATATTTCCCTCTGCTTTATGTATTCTTCTGCACATAATCGTGCAATATTTCTTACCCGAGAGATATACCCTGTTCTCTCTGTAACACTAATTGCTCCCCGGGCATCTAATAAATTAAAAGTATGGGAGCATTTTAATATATAGTCATATGCCGGTAAAGATAATTCCTTTTCTATCAATCTTCTGGCTTCTTTTTCATAAATATTAAAAAAATTGAATACAATACAATTTTTATTTTTCTGTTTTTTTTGTTCATTGTTTTTTCCAAACCCCCATTTAATTTACTTGGTGATAAATTATTTACAAAAGCTTTTTAGGATTTTTTGCTATTTCATTAAATATGAGTAAATATAAGATATTATGATTTATAATATCTCTCAAATTAAAGCTAACTATATGATTCTTTACTGAGGAAAAAAATATGGCTATTAATTGGATGTCTCTTATTGTCTTTCCAGGATTATTATTTATTCTCGTGTTAAATTTTCTAACTTATAATTTTTCACACCTCTTAAACAATTTAATATGGTCAACTCAGTTATCTAATAAAACCCATTTTTTAGTGCCAATGGCTTCTTATTACACATTATTACGTAATAAAGTAAAACATAAAGATAAATCAAAAAAATTATTACAAATTTGTTGTTTATTAGGAGCGTTGTTTTTTAGTCTTTTAGCAGCTTTGTTTATTCCTATCGGATTATTAGGAGTTTTACCCGAGTGTTGTCCCTTTTCAAGCAATCTTGTATTAGGAGTATTAACTTTTAATGGTGATTTTTTAGTCTTCTTTGCTTTGATGTTTTCAAGTAATCTTTTACTTTTCTTTTGTATTTTGCTAAATCAGAAGATTAGCTTATACACTTCATTGAAAATTTTTCTTCCTTACATTTTGCTTGATTTACCTATCCTACTTTGTTTAGTTCCATTCATTATTTCACTAAAAACCCTGTCAATAAGTATACTTGTTGAAAATGTTCAATATTTTGTTTATTTTAATCCCTTTTTTACATTCTTTTTTTTGCTTCCTTGTAGTCTTCTAATAGGCTTATTTAGTATAGTCATAAAATTCGATCATCCATATTTTCTCCCCCCAAAAAAAGAAAAACGATTTTTACAAAACCCACCTATCTCAAATGATTGGTTAAGAGTTTTATGGGATATCGCAATTCATTTACAAGAATTTCTTTATATTACTATAATAGTCACCATTTTACTTGGAGGACCACATTTTCCGATTCCTGATTTGAGTTGGAATCCAATCTTTTTCTATGCTCTTAATTTTTCATTTAAGGTTTTTGTTTTATATTTAGTGATATTGATTATTCGAAGTCTTATTCCTCGTACACCTTCTTTTCTTAAAGAAAATATAACTTGGAAAATTCTAACTCCTACTGCCCTTTTACAAATATTAATTGTAGCAATAATTATAATTTAATTGAAATTTAGTCCTAATTGCTAATGTTAATAAAAGTGTTTGCTAATTAATACATAGTTTTGTAGGAGAAACTTTCCATGGCAGATGTTTTCCAAACGATTATGTTTATTCTATCCCCAATAGTACTCTTACTAGATGCTATTGTTATAACTTCAGGTATTTTACGTAAATTTGCCCGTGAAGAGAAAAGTGATGAGAAGGAACGAACAACTATTTTCACAACTATAGATATAATGGAAAAGATAGGAATAGCATTAGGAGTTTTAACTCTAATTTTGGCAGGTTATCTTGCTGTTAAAAGCCCTTATGCTGACAGATGGTTCAATCCTTTAACAATTGTTTTTCTTTGTATTATTGGCGCTTTATTAACTCTAAGAACATTAGAAGATACACCTATAACTGCATTAATTGCTTTAATCGGTGGCTTTTTAGGAGCAGCTATCTTTTCAGCAGCATTTGGTACGGAAGGATTTGGCAAATGGATTTATTTTATAGTTTTTCTAGTAATTGATATAACATTATTTGTACTGGTTAGAACTATAACAACCCAAATGGCTATGATAGGAAAAATTCTAAATTGGTTTCCAATTGCAGTAATTATTTGTTTTGCATGTTTTGGGTGGGGAATTTTTCAGATTGTTTTAATGGCAATCTATGGAATAGAAACATACATTTTAGGTTGAAATAAAATAATTTACTTTCTCTTTTTTAAAAAATGCAAAGAAGAGCTTTGAAATTATAGCTCTTCTTCAAAATCTTCTTCGAAGTTCTCATCAAATTCATCATCAAATTCTTCGCCAAATTCTTCCTCAATGTCATCTTCGAATTCTTCATCTATCTCTTCAACTAATTCTTCGCCAGGTCCTCCATATTCTTCTTCTAATTCTAATTCAATCTCATCAATTTCTTCTTCAGAAATTAGAGAATCTTGAGTTTCACTGGTTGTATCTTCTGCTAATTCTGCAGCTTCCGTTTTTAATGCAATCATAAATCGTCTTGCTAAGAGATCATAAAATTTAGTTAATTCACCTAAATCATATGCTTCATAGAATTCTCCACGACCAATTTCCGCCAAACGTTTTAGAAGACGACGATCTGCTTCACCAAGTCCAATTGTATATAGAACAGTATTAGGGTAAGCTCGAGCAGCGTTTCGTACCACAGGTACAGGATTTATTCCTAAACCATTTCCTTTATTTGGCTGACCATCTGATAAGAGAACAATCATTGTAGGATTCATTTTTCCAGTTATTGAGTTTACCTCAAATTGATTTGTTATTTCATAAGCTTGTTGTAGAGCTCCACTCATAAATGTTAAACCGCCTCCTTTTGAGCATCTTTTTGACACATAGTCAGCAATTACTTCTAGTCCTGCTGTTTTTGCTTCACCTGTGCAAGCGATAACTGGTGTAGGAGCACCTGTACCATATTCAACTTCGAAGGTATCAATATCACCTGCGAAACTGATTATAGATAATTGTTCACCCCAACCACGACTGACTTTTTGTGATAAGAAGAGAAGTGTTGCTAGAGCAGCTCCTTTAATTCTCGATACTTTCTTTTCATCAAATTCATTAAGAAGAGCATCTAATTCATTTGAAGCTTTTATTCCACGTCGTAATCCTTCTATTGCTGTTCCAGTTCCTTTTACAACCATATCTTCTTTGCTCATGGAACCAGAAACATCCAAAACAAGAACTGCATTGAAAGACATTTCTGAAGCAGGAACAAGTTGAACTTCAATTTCTTTACCGGAAGGATCAATAACACCTACTTCATTTCCTTTCATTTCTGGATCTGAATCAATAAAAGCAATTTTTACATGTCCACAACCAGCGTTTGGCCAATCTATTTGTAGATTCCTATAAATAGGTCGATTACGTAATACAGCAGTCATTTCATCGAAGTTTTCCATTATATAGGAAATACATTCTTCAACAGGTTGTCCTTCTAAAGGTTCAATCGCGAATTTTACTCTGGTTATTGGTTGCCGTTTGATCTGAGCACGTCTAACTTTTACTAAATCGCCGTCACTTATATTTGCTGAATCTAATACTCGATTATCCACTGCTATTGTATCAATATCTACTTCATCATTCTCTAAGACTTGTACAGCACAGCTATCTTCAAATTCATTGATCAATTGAATAATATCAAAATCATCAACACCCAATCGATCCATATCAGCTTTATTCATATAAGCTCTACCGTCGATTTCTCCAACATTAATTACAGAGATATCTATTATTTTATCAGGCATACAAATCACCTTTAATTTACATACATATACATACATATCAGTTAGCTATTAAAACTTTTGCGTATAACAACAATTACTAAAAAAAAGAAGAAAATAAAATAAAAAATAGGGGCTTAATCTTCATAAGCCTGAAAAGTAAAAGTAATATCGGTGTAATCATCAAAAGAGGCATCGAGTTCCTGATAAAATACTCTTAGGGTGTAAGTGGTATTGACTTGGAAAACTAAATGTCCTTCACTTCGTTCTTCTGTTGGAACATTTTCAGTTACCAAGAAATAATCGACTTGGATATATTTTACTTCGTTTTTATGGAATTCTTCAGATATATCTGGATTATATCCATAATCTTCTCCGTCTTTTAAAATTTCAACTCGATAAATTTCTCCAGCATCATAATCACAAATAACTCGAAAAATAAGGACTTGATGGTTACTTGCATTTGCTTGAACTGTTGCAAGCGGTATATGCATTGATACATTATCATCTATAGTTGGAATAACTGCGGCCATTACAATAAATAATACTGCTATGACTGACGCTGCAACAATTAACCCTATCATCAGCGGAGTCATTGCTTTTCGTTTCTTCAAGATTTTTGTAAGCTTCATCGGATTAACACTTTCCATTCTTACCTTCTTATTATTCAACTCTAAGAGGAATCTATTTTCTGTTTTTACAAACAGCCCATTTACTTTTGTAAAAAGTTTAATGGGTAAATATTAATTTTCCCTTGAAATTGCAAATATTTCACTCTTTAAGAAAGGATTACTATCATAAAAAAATTATGTTATCTCTTCAGATTTTACTTATTTCCACTAAATCTGCTTAAAATAACCTCTTTTTGCCTCAAAAAGAATTTTTTTAATAGTGGAATTATATAGCAAAAATAGATTCGTAAGTTGTTATTTCAATTTTATTAGATGGCTAGTACTTATCGAAAAGTTAAATAGTCATTCAAAATAGGAAATAAATTAATAAAGAATCCATAAATATTAAAATAAAATTTAATATCGAATTACTGAACAAATCTTTTCGGAGATCCTATCTATGGCGTCGTTCTTTAAAGTTGTAGTTCTTGGTGATGGTGGTATCGGTAAGACATCTATTTGTAATTATCTAACTACCGGTGAATTTTTTGGTAGTTATAAACTCTCAATTGGAGCTGATTTTTTCAGTAAAAAATTGACTATTGATAATGAAGAAGTTACTTTGCAAATATGTGATATCGGCGGTCAGGATCAATTCGCAGAAATAAGTAACATATTTACTAAAGGCGCTCATGGTGCTGTGATGTGTTACGATACAACTAGACGAGATACACTCGATTCTTTAGATAAATGGTTAAAACAATTAGATGATCCTACTATCCCAAAAGTACTTGTTAGTACAAAAAATGATGTCACTGAATTAAAAGAGGTTTTAGATGAAGAAGGTTTGGAAGCAGCTCGGAAATTAAATATCCCATATTATATTCCAACAACAAGTCTTGAGGGGATAGGAATTACAGAAACATTTGAAGCTATTAGTAAGCTTATGTTGAAAGCTAAACGAAATGAACCCCTCCCAAATGAAAGTGTTATGATAGATGTCACCTCACCTGAAAAACCAGAAGTACGAGAAGTTTCAGCTACACAACATGTTTCAGCGCAACCTTTAGGAATTGGTCGGGTACCTTCCAGTGATGAGGATATTGAACCACCAACTGTTCAAGCGCCAACTGTTTCTGATGAAGAACAACGAGAAGAAATTGAAGCTCCTTATCTTGCAGAAACTCAACAACCCTCTGCACCTGAAACCCCAACTATCTCAGCACCTGTTGTTGAAGAAGAAAAAATTGAACCCCCAATAATAGAACCAGAAGAGAAACCGCAATCATCCTTTACACAACCTATACGACTCAATAATCAGCATGAACAAAAAGCACAACCCATTGAACCTGCGGAAGTGTCTAATTCTGAAAAGTATCCTGTCGAACCACCAACAGAACCAGAAAAAACCACAACGCAGCCAATTAGCACAATTACACCACCCGTAACAAACCAGCAACCTTCTGAAAAACAAGAAGAAAAGGAAACAAAAAAACAGAAATTTTCTTTTCTCGAAAGATTAGAAAAAGAACGGAAAAAACACGAATCTTTGAAAAAAGAAGAAAATGAAGAAAAAAGTTATTAAAACTATTTTTTAGAGTTCTTTCCATAAACTTGGATCTTCAACAATTTTTTCGAGTTTATTTTGAAGCGCTTTATATTGTCTGATTAATTTTCTACCATATTCTGTTAATTTTGTCCCTCCACCTCCCCCTTTCCCACCTCTCTCAGTTATAATAACAGGTTGTTCCAAAATTTCATTAATATCATTTAGGAGTTTCCAAGCTTTTCGAAAAGAAATATCACATTTTTTGGTGGCTAATGTTAAAGATCCAGTTTCTTCTATAGCTTCGAGTATCCGAATTCTTCCTGGCCCAAGGATTGATTCGTTGTTTTTTTCTAGCCAAATTTTGATATGTACAGTAAAATCATTAGACATTTTGATCCTCTTTTTCGATAATACGTAAAAAATCGGTTAATTATGGTATAAGATTTGCTAATAAATCAGTTTATTCGTTTATAATAATGCTTTGAGATTTGTTAATTATCAAAACAATTAAAAGCGAATATATTTCAGTAAATGTATTGGAGGCAAAAACATGGGTTACGAAATGACTAGACCCGCGCAAAAATGGCTGGGTATAATTAGTGTACTTACTAGTTTATTGCTTATGCTTTTTACATTAGCAGTTCCTTATGTGAATCATTTTGGTACAGATGAAGATCAATTTACTTATTATACACGCTGGAATGGACGATGGCGATCCGATCTTTTACCCCCTAACACCTTTGAGAATGCAGATTTATTATTGAATTTTCCAAAATCTGCATCATGGTTAATTGGATTAGGGGTTTTGTTAATGATTGGTGGTGCTGTTTATCTCTTTTGGATAACCTATACTAATAGGGCTGATTATATTTTAAGAGAAAAACCCGGACCTATTGGTGGGGGTATAATCGTTCTTGGTTCACTTTTATATCTAACAGGCAGCTTAATTTATGAAAATTGGGCTTATGGTTCTCCACGTCCATTATCTGGATGGCCTGGTATTGGAACTGGCAGGTTCTTAACTGAAACGGTTCGATTAGCACCAACCTTTTGGATAGGTTTTGCATTTGCATTAATATTATTTGGATTAGGTTTTACGTCAATAATATATTATCTTGATACACTTTCAAAGAGACCTGTAAAATAAGCTATCCAGTAAAAATCCTTCTCTATGAAGGATTCTTTTTTTCTTTTGTTTAGAGAATGCTATTTTTAAGAACAATTTTTCCTTCTATTATTAGATATATTTTAATCAAGAATCGGCAATGTTAAACCACAATAAGGACATTTTTTCCATTCCAGAGAATTTACGAAATAGCCTGTATTAAAGCGTAGAAAGACTGTTCCACGCCAATCTATATGACTAAAACATAACTCGCCCGCCTCTCCCTCCTGTACTGGTTCTTTTGTTTTTTTATCTAAGACTTCCCAATAGAAAAACCGTGGATTTAAATGAATACCTGAATTTTCTGAACATTCAAAAAAAGTTCCCCTTATAATATTGCTAGAAAGAATTTTTAATAACTTCGGAGCAGCATCTATTTTTTGGAATAATTCTCGAATAGTTTTTTTCTCTATATTCGTATTGTTTTTATCTAATAGAAAACATAATTGCAAATTAGTTAAAGGAGATTCTTTACCTACTTTAAAATTCTCAGTAATTTTTGGTATCCAGTTAATTAAAGTAGAGGGTTGCCCTATTAGTCCCTCAAAACTGATCGTTTCCAATAAATCAAATTGCTCTTCAAGTGAAACTCCGTCCCCCCCAAACGAAAGGAAATTCCCACCACCAATGAATATTGGTGCCCAAATACTTAAGAAAAAAGCGAAATCTGGTGCTGCGGGAAGCAAATTGAGTAATTCCCATGCAGGGTTAAACCCAGTTGTATATAATTGAGCAATAATTTCTGGAATATTTCTGATTAGATCTCTTTTAGTATAAGCAATAATTGCGGGGGGTGATTGCTGTTTTTTATAAGTTTGAAAATGAACAGGTAACCATTCATTTGCTTGTTCAATTCCTATACGTTCATTGCTAGATAATGGTATGGGACCAAAAATACTTCGAAAATATGTTTTGGATAAAGTCTGAAGCCAGTATTTTACTTTTTGTAGAAAGGGAATATCTTTGGTTGGTCGTACTTCATCACGTCGCCAATCACTATCTCGGGGATATAATATGAAAGAATTTGGTTCTTTTAAGTAATCTTTTTCTGAAATCGGTGGAATTTTCAGAAAATCGTCTATTTGTTTAAAAGGTAAATCAACTAATTCTTTTTCCTCAAAATAACGACGATAAAATGGGCTATATTGAGATACAATCTTCCTTATGTATTGTAAAAGTGATTTTTCTACTACTTTTTTTTGTTTTTTAGTATTCCATTTATAATTATATGCAGCCATTAAAATCACATAATGTCAATCTTTTTTCCTCTAAATTATGATATATCCGTTTAATAAGAATTTTTCTCACGAAATTAGGAGATATTTAAATTACACTACGAAAATTAGAGAAAAGAATTTTTAGAAGCTTTTTCTTCAAATAATATATATTAAAAATTATACAAGATGATTATTATGGCTAAGAAAAAAATCGGAATTCTCACAAGTGGTGGAGACGCTCCAGGTCTTAATCCAGTTATTGCTGCTTATACAAAGACAGCACTAAAACAAGATTTTGAAGTTTTAGGATTTTACGATGGCTGGAAGGGATTAATTGAAGGTGACTATGAAAAACTTACCTTAACCCGTGTTCAGGAAATAGTCCAAGAAGGAGGAACAATTTTAGGATCCTCAAGAACAAATCCTAAGAAAGTTGATAAGGGTTACCAGAGAATCTTTAAGACCATTGAAGATCTTGATCTGTATGCTTTTGCAGCATGTGGAGGAGATGATACCCAAGGCGTAGCAAATACTCTATTTGAAAAAGGAGCAAATGTTGTCGGAGTTCCAAAAACCATTGATAATGATCTTAAAGCAACCGATCAAACATTTGGTTTTGATACAGCGATAAACATCGCAATGGAAGCGATTGATAGGTTACGAACCACTGCAAAATCTCACCATAGAGTTTTTATCTTAGAATTAATGGGAAGACATTCCGGATGGATTGCTCTTGAAGCTGGTATGGCAGGTAATGCTAATGCTATAATTATTCCAGAATTTGATTATTCACTAGAGGAATTATGTGATTTACTGGAAAAACGGCATAAAAATAAACGAACCTATAGTATTATTGTGGTTGCTGAAGGAGTCATGTTTCCTGAAATGAAGCAAAAAATAGAAGAAGCTGGAAAAGATGATTTTGGTAATATTAAATTAGCGAATTTAAAAGTTGCTGAATTTTTAGGTGAAGAGTTAAAACAGCGCACAAATCTAACTATCCGAACAGTGAGACTAGGGCATATTCAAAGAGGAGGACCTCCTTCTGCTTTTGATCGCATATTAGGGCTTCGTTATGGCAGAAAAGCTGCAGACCTTATAATAAATGAAGAATTTGGTCGTATGGCAAGTTTACGTGGTACAAAAATAACAAGTGTACCTATTA
>JAYEJY010000270.1:0-9427 GCA_034660795.1 Promethearchaeati archaeon
ATTACGTCGAGAGGAAAAATTCAACAAATTTTCCTATATACTTTTTGAAATAGGTTTTGTTGTTTTTGCATTACCCGCAATGGTTGTTGCTTTTTTTTCTGTTCCATTTTTAGTTTATTTCTCAATAATCGGAAAATGGCAACTATGGCCTTTTATTTTAATTGGTGTGGTAATTGCATTTACGCAAATAATGGGGGTCATTTATTTAGTAAATCATTTCTATCTTGAGCCATTGGATATGCGTTTTGGTGAGTTTTTAAGACATTTATATGAAAAGCGAAAAAATACAAAGAAAAAGAATTCACAATCTATTCAAGTATTGTATGAAAAAATTGACAATTTATCTCAAAAACTCAAAGAAGAACGTCGTGAACAAACTGATCGCATTTATAATCAAGTAAATTATTAGGAAAACATCTTATAGGTATCCTTCTTGAACTTTTTGCACTAATTTAGATCCTGCCTTTTCCCAATTTACAGTTGCTTCTGCAAAAATACGTTTTGCTCTTCTGTTTCCTTCCTTAATGATTTCGGTTTGATTAATTTCACTAAATTCTCCATTTTTCATGATTTGTTCTCCAGCGATAAAAACATCAGTAACTTCATACCCACTACTTGAATAAATTATATTAGGTATGAAATTATGGAAAGGCTGGTCAATGATCGGGGTTAAATTTAATCTATTAAGATCTATAGTAATAATATCTGCCTGTTTCCCTTCTTGAATAGTTCCAATTTTATTATACAATCCTAGTACTTTAGCACCTTGAATTGTAGAAAGACCTAAGGTCTCCCATGGAGGAAGAATGGTAGGGTCATGATGTAATGTTTTTGATAAAATGCTTATTGTTCTCATTTCACAGAATAAATTATGTATTCCGGGACCTGGTGCTTGATCAGTTCCAATTCCTGATTCTCCTCCTAATTCTAAATAATCTGCAATTGGCGGTATCATTCCATCGATCATGCTAATTGAGCTTGGGCAGCCAACCATTTTTACATTTTTATTGACAAGTGTTTTTCTTTCTTTATGAGTCGTATCGTGTATATGTGCAGCAATTAAATTCTCATCAAGTAACCCCTTGTTTTTCAATACTTTTATTGTAGAAGCTTCTTCCCCATATCGTTCTTGAATTTGTAATCGTTCTCTTCTTCCCTGAGCAACATGCATATGTATTTTTGTTCCCCAATCTTTTGCTATGTTCCTAATGGATTGAAGTAAAGGTAAGGAGATCATATCTAAGGCTTGAGGACCAAACATAATTGAAATTAATTTTTCATTTCTATATTTCTTAAATATCTCTCGAGCATGTTTGAATTCTTTTTCCCCTTTTTCTTTTGTAAATTCATAAATATCTTGGGGTTTCAAATGGGATCTATTGGGGCTAATTTCATTAATTGTCTCCGTACCGACTGCTCGCACTTTAAATGGTTTATAGACTTCTTCAATTAATTCATCAACTTTACTAGTATATTCTGCAAATGTTGTACTCCCCGTCCTTAACCCTTCTAATACCCCCAGTTTGGAACCACATATAAAATCTTCTTTTGTCATTTTTTGAGCGAAGGGTCCTAATCCCTTATTCATCCATTCAATTTCAGGTAAATCTTGAGCTCCCCCTCTTAACAATGTCAATCCTGTGTGAGTATGAGCATTAATTAAACCTGGCATGGTAACTTTTCTTTTACCATCAATTATATTATCTGCTGATTTATAATCTAGTTTTTCCGTTTTTCCGACATAAACAATTCTATCATCTTCAATTCCCACTGCCCCATTTTTTATTATCCCTAGACCTTTATCTTGAAAAGTTAAAAGCCAAGTATTAATGATTACCGAATCCATCATCTATCAACAATATAACAATATTGCTTTTCTTTAAAAATATGCGCTAGAAAAAAATAGCTTATAATAATAATTAATTTTTCTTTTTAATTAAGAATTCTTCTCTTTGATAGGGTAATTCCTCTAAAACATAATCAAATATTTCATTATATGATTTTTGTAATTTTTCCGAATTTATTTCTGCCCAAGGATTAATAAAATAAATAATTTTCAATAGAATCTTTACAAATTTCGAATGGTTTACTTCTTTTACATTATAGAAGGAACAATCTTCAAGATTTAGTGTATTTGTTTGAGGTGATTTTTTTTCAAAATATGATTCGATATCTTTTGTAAGTTTGTTAATAATTTCCAAATACATTATTCTTTTACTGAAGAAATCTGTAAATTTTCTTTCTTCACGTAAGATATACAGTAAAACAGTGGCAATCCCCCCTGAAATCACACCACCCCAAAATCCCATAAAAATCCCTCCGAAAATATCGCCACCAATAGGATCCACTAACCCTGCAAATAATCCACCCAATATACCACCTAGTAATACCCCTATTATGCCTCCAAACAATATGCGGTATATTTCATCCTTTATTTTAATAAAAAAATCAGCATATGCAAGACCTCCAGCTAAATATCCTGCAAAACCCCCAGATAAAGTGCCATAAACGATTGCATTTTGTGTTGCTTCCCCCCAAAAAATTGCGATTGCAATAAAAACACAAAAAACAATAGCAAACAAATTGAAAATACTTCCACCAAAAAATCGTTCTTTGTGAATCTTTTTTCTTGCATCAAGATAAGAGATAAATATAAAAAATGTTTCAATTGGTAAAACTATCGCATAGAATAATGAATTTTCAAAAGATATTGATGTTTGCGTAGCTCTATGCATTAACATCATAGTAAAAATTAGTGCTGAAGTTACACTATAGATGAAAATATCAACTAAAAATACATACCAAGACCAATTATATTCTTTTGTTATGATAGATGTATTAGACATGGTTTTTTTGGACATTATTTATACTCCGACCAAATATTTTTTGAAGTGAAAGTAAATCAATGCATTTCGTATTCTATGGTTACATAAAAAAGTGTTGTTAAATAGATAATTACTCTCTTGATAATCCCATATGTTTAAGATAATGATGATAATCAGGAACACGCATTAAATTACCTGCAGCTCGTTCAACAACTTCATTTAATGCAGGATGGATATGCATACCATATCTTAATGGTATGATACTTTGTTGAGGAGTATACATTAAGTTAATAATTTCTTGTATTAATACTGAAGCTTGAGGACCGATTATATGCGCTCCTAAAATCCTCATATCTTTTTGCTCAATAATTATCTTAACAAAATAATCTTTAAGATCCATTGCAATTCCTTTTGCAGTATCTTGATATCTTTGAAAACCAATTAATATTTTGGCTTTACCATATTTCTCAATTGCTTCTAGTTCTGTCATTCCAACACTGGCTATTTCTGGATGAGAAAATACCGCATGAGGTATTGCATGGTAATTAACTTTTGCAGTTTTTTCAAGAATAGCATTATAATAAACAATAAGGGATTCATAATTTGCTACATGTTTAAAGAGATGTTTCCCATTAGCGTCACCAAAAGCCCAGATATTTTCTTTACTAGTTTCAAGTCTATCATCAACTTTAATCCAACCTTTATCATCTGTTTCAACACCTGATTTCTCTGGATTAAGAATATCGGTATTAGGACTTCGACCAGTCGCTATCAAAATTTCATCGCAGCTAACTGTGGTGCTTTCATTGGTTTCAGTATTTCTAGCATGAATAATCTTTTCACCATTTTTTTCCTCAATCTTAATAACTTCACAATTAACATGAATATCCATATATTTGCTCATTTTTTCTTTTGCTAAATTAGATACTTCGGGTTCTTCTTGTGGTACAAGATATTTATTACGACCAATTATTGTTACTTTTGACCCCATTGTTGAGAAAAAATGCCCAAATTCAGCAGCAATGTAACCTCCACCAACAATACATAACCTTTTTGGTAACATGGTTACGTGTAAAATAGAATCACTTGTATGATAGTCAATTTTATCTAATCCTTCAATTGGTGGTATAAGAGGTTTTGAACCTGTGCATAATAAAATCGTTTTACCCTTTATTTTCTGATTACCAATCTTTAAGGTATAGGGGGCAATAAATTCCGCAACATCTTGATAATAATCAAGTTCTTCTGCATTGGTTAATCCTTCCCGTATATTATTGATATCTTCGTCAATAATCTCTCTCATTCGTTTCATTACTTGCATAAAATCTATATCTTTTATTTCTGTTTGTATGCCAAAAATGTTCGATCGTTCAATAATTCGAATAACATCTGCTGGATAAATTAAAATTTTTGTTGGAATACAGCCTTTAGTTAGACAAATCCCTCCGGGTTCGTCCTTATCGATAACTGCGACTCGTAAATCAGGATTTTCATTTAAGGCTGCTGTTACAACGTTCATTGCTGAACCTGTACCAATTGCAATGAGATCATATTGTTTCATAATAAAATATACCTTCTACATAAAACACATTAATATAGATAATAAGTCTTCAGCCTAACTTTATAAAAAAACCCCCATTCATTTTTTATTGTCATTTATTTTGATAATTCCTTTCGGATATCCCACTTACCACAACGACTACCCCAACGAGCTATTAATTGATTATTTTTACGAATTTCTACAATTTCACACCTATTAGGGCAACCATCACATTCGAATCCTGATGTTTCAAAATGAATGTTTGGTAGATCCCATCCATGAAAGGATGTTTCACGCGGATTTTTTTGCATTTCTTCTTGTGCGAGGATTGCAGAACCTATAGATCCCATAACAGCAAAATGCTCTGGTACAATAATTTCTTTTTTGAGATATTTTTTAAATGCTTCCCGCATTCCAACATTTGCAGCAACACCACCTTGGAACATAATCGGTGGTAAGATTTCTTTCCCTTTTGCAACATTATTGAGATAATTTCTTGCCATTGCTTCACATAATCCCTTAATAATATCCTTTGTGGGATGTCCTAATTGTTGTTTATGGATCATATCACTTTCAGCAAAAACTGTGCAACGACCTGCAATAGAAACGGGGTTGTCGGATTGTAAAGCATAATCCCCAAATTTTTCTATTGGTATCTTAAGTCTTTTCGCTTGCATATCTAAAAATGATCCTGTACCAGCTGCACAAACTGAATTCATAGCAAAATCAATTGCAACACCATCTCTGAGAATTATAATCTTGCTATCTTGTCCTCCCACTTCTATTACGGTTTGAACATCTGGGTTATAATGTAATGATGCTAATGCATGTGCAGTAATTTCATTTTTTACAATATCAGCACCAACAACCACGCCGGTTAAATATCTTGCACTTCCGGTAGCTCCAGCTCCGGAAATCTTTAACTCTCGCCCCAATTTCTCCCGCATAATTTTAATTCCTCTCTGTACAGAAAGTATTGGCTTTCCTTCCGTCCTAATATAAACTGATTCAATTAACTCACGATTATCATCAATGACTGCAAGATTTGTGCTGATGCTTCCAACATCGACACCCAAATATAATTGTCCATTAGGTTCTATCATTTTTCTACTCAACCTTTTTTAATTTCATTTATTTATCGTTTTCTTCTAAGCAAATCGACAAAAGCTTCTACTCGAGTTTGGAAACCTGCTTCTCCAGTGTGCTCATCTACAACTAATGATAATACCGGCATGTTGTATTCCCTACTCATTTGATTACAAATACTTCTTGTTATTATTTCTGGCATACAGGTAAAGGGATAAAGATGAACAAGGCCATCAAATCCTGCTTTCTTATAATATATTATATCTCCTAGATTCGGTCGAGTTTCTCCTCCAACTCTATATTGAACGTAATCTTTAGCATATTCCACTGATTTTTTCCAATGCATTTTTTTGAAAGGATTTAATTTCATACCAATATCAATAAATCGACGCAAAGTCACTGGATTGTCCACAATCACCCCTAAATTATTGAGTTTTCGATGAACATCCAGATTTAAAGCTGGTTCTAAAACCACATATATTTCACCATTAACCGCCACACGAATTGGATTGATATCCTTTGCGTAATCAATTTCATTTTCAAATCTTTCAGGTATGGTTTTATGTTTTCTTTTTATATTTTTTATACCCTTTACTTCAACTATTTCTCTAAAAATTTTAGTAGCAAGTTCCTCCGTTGCTCCTTTTTCATTTTCTATGGCCCGATATTTGTAAAGCATTTTATCCGTAATATCAGTTAGACGGTTTTTTAACCAGGCTATTCTTAACGCCCGAATTGTTTGAAGTAAATTACAACCATTACTTATCTCATTCTTCATTTGTTTTAAAAGCGCAATAGGTTGATCATAAAATAGTGGGAAAAATTTAAAATCATACCCTAAATCTTCAAGAATTAATTTCTGAACTGGCCAATACCACCCAAAACGGCAATAGACATTTCCTCCTCCCATCCCTAATTGGTCTGCACCCATATCAAGCATTTCAATAAAGGTACCAAGAGTCAATTTAAAAGGTGTGCAAACAAATTCTGGTGAATATCGAGATCCCAATTCCCGAGTTTTCTTACTAGGTTTAATGGGTGGGAGAATATCTTCCCGTCCAAGCTCTTTTAGTACAACCTCAAAGACATATTTAAGAGACCCGAAGTGTGGGAAGGTGAATGGCATGTTTCTTTTTCCTCCTTCTTAACATATCAATAAAAGCTTCAATTCTAGTTTGAAAACCTGCTTCAGCGGTTAACTCATCTAATACAAGTTGGAGGAGAGGTGTACTCTTTTGCCTTCGAGCATATCGTGACGCTAATTCTCCGGCTATAGAATCAGGACCACAGCTAAATATAATGAGATGAATAATACCATCGATGCTTGGATTTTCTAAATAATGCATAATTGTTCCTAATATTTCACGTTCATATTCAAAATACATATTAAAATCTAATTTATCCATTTGTTTTTCAATAAGTTTTCTAGGCATTTGTTCAGATGTTATATAGTTTACTCCAAACTTATGTAATTTTTCTCGGATATCCAATGATGCATATGGATCATTTATAACATAAGAATGCCCAACTAATGCAATCTTTAATTCTTCTTGACCTTTTGGTATGTCTGGTTTTTCATTCAAATAACATTTCGCTTCTTCCCAATTTTTTAAAGTTTCTTGATCAATGATTAATTTCTTTTTGTATTGTTTATACGCTTTAATTGCTTTGATAAAAGCATTTAGAATTTTGAATGGATTTTTAGTAAATCGGAAACCCAATTTAAAAGCTATTCGGAGTAATCTAAAATTGGTGTGACCACCTTTTGCTTTTGAATAATATGGGCGTAAAATTTCTGGTAAATTAGGAAACATAGAACGTAAAACATCTGCTAAACCAATAAATTTAGGGCAACCAATATTTATAGGATGATTACTTCCATATCTTGGAATAAAAAGATAATCCACCTTATCTGCAATACTAAGAGCATGACCAAAATATAATTTTGTCGAATAACAGTCTTCGTCAGGTGCTGATTGTAATCCTAATTCTCTTATTTCTTTTGTTGTTTTTGGAGATTCAATTACTTTAGCTCCAACTTTCTCGAAAAATGTTTTCCATAGAACCCCATATTTATAATGAATTAAAGCGCGGGGTAAACCAACAACTTTTGTCAATTATCTCTACTATCTCCCTCATTGGAATTAGATTTTATTTTAGGATAGGTATGTTTTTATTTATTAGTTTTTGGCATTTTTACTAACAATTCTCTAATTAAATATTGAATACGAAGGTTAAAGGCAAATTTGTATGTAATTAATTATTTTTATCTTCTAAAGATCTATATATTTCTTCAAAATCAATGACTTTTTTTCATTCACATAATTTCTAACAATTTGAGCGGTTACCTTTTTCATCTTATTACCAATCTCATTATAGTCAGATACATTAGTAGAAAGTCCCACATAATACTTGTATAATGAACGCATTATCTCTTCTGAATCATTTTGAATTCCTAACTCATTAGTTATTAGATCTAATTGGTGAATGATATAAGCATGTATTCCTATAGTTCTTATTCGTTCTTTTGGAGAAGGTACGAATGTAAATGGATTACGTAGTTGATTAACTGTTGATGTTTCACTCCAGAGTTGGAGTATCTTATCATAGATATAACCACCCAACATAAAACAAATTGCAATGATAAATGTTAAAAGTCCCTCACCTAACCAAAAATTTTGATCTTTAAACCAAGGTATATCATCTTTGTATCCTACTGCAAGTAATGCAGCAAATGTTATTAAGCCAAAAAGTGCCCTTGCTTGATCAATTCGAAATTTCCATTTCATTACAAAATATTTAAATTTGCCATAAGTTTTTTTTACTGCCATATAACTTCAACTCTAATTAAATTTAATTTCATGAACAACTTGTATTTTTAAAGTATTCTAAAACATTCGAAAATTATTTAGCTTTTTTCAAAATTATGAAACCATTAATAGAAATAAACCTTAAAAACAAGCTAAATCACCATATTACTTAATCTTAAAATGAGTTTTGATTAACCATGGTTTCCAAAAAACCAACCGATGTCATTCGATTAGAAGAAGATAAGAAAAAAGGTTCAGATAATTTTTTCTCATTTATAAAAAAATCGCTTAGATTTTTAGTCCGACAACTTTATCGAATGCAATATGGGTATACCAAATTAAATGTTTTTGTAAATATTTTGAATACAGTTTCTTTACTTTTAATAGTTTTCAGTCTTGAAGATTTCTTTAATATTCAATGGTGGCATATGTTATTAATCTATATTGGAATGATTTCCATTTTACTCTTGACAGTTTTTATATTCGAAATTTTCGGCGCTTGGCATACAGAACAAAGACAGCTATTTAAGATGAAGCAAAGTGAGCTTTGGCGTGATCAAATGGAGCTAAGAGCGTTATTGTTTGCAAAATATCTTAGCTTATCTGATGAAGAGCTTGAAGAAAGATTAGAAGCTGTTGAACGTAGACTTTTTCCTGATAAATTTGAATAATATAGGGGAAAAGAGAAGATGCCTAATGAAGAAAAAAAACCTGCTAAACGAGCAAGAAAAGAATATGCTCAAGAGGTTCTTGAAATTAAAATCTCAAAAGAGGTTAAAGAAATTGAGGCGCAAGAAACAGATTACAAAAATGTCTTTCTGTGGGCAATAAATGGATTATCAAGTGGTTTATTATATCAAGGATTACTGGGAATTGGTTTTGTTTCTCTAGTTGTTTTCTTAGGTATACAAACAGGTTACAGCTATTTTTGGTCTTTTGTGTTTTTAGCTACAGCTTTAGGAATTTCAAATATTTTGACATTATTTCTCGGATTATTTGTAGGTTCAATATCAGATGTTTATGGTAAAAGAAAATTTTTAGTAATTATTTTTACTGGCATTAGTATTGTTTTTTTTACCTTTATTGCTAGTTGGATGAATTTCTATTTTACAATAGTACTTTTTATAATAGGTAACACATTATTTCAAACAAGTCGAATTGTCTAT
>JAYEJY010000271.1:0-9355 GCA_034660795.1 Promethearchaeati archaeon
TAAAACTTGGTCGGAAAAAAAGAACATAAAATGTAAAGAGGATAAAGTTGGAAATATTTTACTATTTAAAGAGGCGTCCAACGGTTGTGAAAAATATCCATTATTAACCCTACAAGCACATATGGATATGGTTTGTCAAAAAGAACCATCTGTTGATATTGATTTTGAAGAGGACCCTATACCAGTCAAGGTTCAAGAGAATATAGTAACTGCCAAAGGTACAACACTTGGAGCAGATAATGGGATTGGTGTGGCGATGGGATTAGCAGCTCTCGCTTCAAAAAAACTACAACACGGCCCATTAGAAGTATTATTAACTGTTGATGAAGAAACAGGTTTAACTGGAGCATTTGCACTAGAAAAAGGGTTCTTTAAGGGAAATTATTTACTAAATTTAGATAGTGAAGAAGAAGGCAAGATAACAATTAGTAGTGCTGGTGGAGGAGGAACTCAATATAAATTTCCAATTACAAAACACACTTTCCAAGAATATATAAGTGGTGAATTAGTAATTTCAGGTCTTCAAGGAGGACATTCTGGGACAGATATAGATAAAGGACGAATAAATGCGATTAAACTTTTAGTAGAAGGCTTAAAAGTTTTTGAAAAAAACAACGTAAGCATTATCAAAATTGAGGGAGGATCTGCTCATAACGCTATCCCTCGGGATTGTATTTGCCAAATTTTATATCCTAAAGAAAAAGAGAAACAAATAGAAAAAGCTATAACAATATGGAAACAAAAAACCTTAAAAAAGACCAAGAAAAATGAAAAAAACATCTCAATTGAATTTTCAAAGCTAAATAAGAAAAAAGGGATAAGCTTAGATGAAACAACTCGCCTAATTAAACTATTAGATACTATCCCTCATGGACCACAAGCTTTTAGTCAGGAAATCGAAGGATTAGTCGAGACTTCTAATAATTTAGCAATTGTACAAACCAAAGATAATATAATAGCAATTAGTGTCAGTACCAGAAGTTCTGACGATGAGAAACTAGAAAAAATGCGAAATAAACTGAAAACTATAGGTAAACAATATGGAGCAATTGTAGAGCAAGGTAATGCTTATCCTGGTTGGAAACCTCAACCAGATTCTCCTTTTCTTAAACTTGTGAAAAAATCTTATGAAAAGGTTCTAGAAGAAGAAGAAGTTGAACTTTTAGCTATTCATGCGGGATTAGAATGTGGATTATTTTTATCAATTAACCCGGAATTACAATTAGGTTCCATAGGACCTAATATCTATAATGCTCATAGTCCAGATGAATATGTTGAAATAGCTAGTGTACAAAAAATTTGGAAAGTTGTTAAAGAAATTATAAAAAACATGGATAAGTTATCAAAGAATTAGCTTAAGGGTATTATTTCCAACTTTTTTTGCCAAAAATATATAATTTCTAAGGTAATATTTCTTTTATATCAACTTGTTGAGTTGTACTTAAAAGAAAACACCTATAGTTGTAGGAGAAAAATACTATTTTAAAATTTGAGGGCATTTTTGTATCTTCACTAACTCCTTTTTCAGAGAATTTAGAAGTGGACCATGAAATTTTAGAGGAAAATATTAAAGATATTATTAATGAGGGGGTTCATGGAATTATAGCTGCTGGTATTAATGGAGAATTTTCAAGTTTAACAATCAATGAACGAAAAGCTGTATTTGAAACAATTATTAATGTTGCAGGCGATAAAGTAACTGTTATTACAGCTGCATATGCTAATAGTCTTAAAAATGCAAAAGAATTAATTAAACACTCTAAGGAGATTGGTGCTTCAGCAGCAATTATAACGACTCCTTTTTTCTTTAGAAGACCTTCCGATGAGGGGCTTTTTGGGTATTTTGAAAAGATTTTCGAGTTTGAAAAGAAATTGCCAATTCTATTATGTAATGTACCTATTTATTCTCTCATTCCTATTAAACATTCTATAATTGAAAAACTTCATGAAAAATATAAAAATCTCGTAGGTATTAAAGATATGAGTGGAAAACCTGAAAGTATCACGGCTTATGCCGGAGTCTTTAATGATTTATCTGTTCTAATTGGGAGCGACCGTCTGTTATTTCATGGTTTAAATATAGGTTGTGATGGTGCTGTAACAGCAATAGGAAGCGTTTTACCAAAGTATGTCTTAAATATATATTCAATTTACCAGTCTGGTGATATAGATAAAGCTTGGATAGAACAAGAGAAACTCTCAGGTATTCGTTCTATTCTAAAAAGATTCCCTTCAAGAGCAGGGTTAAAATATATTTATGAACAATTATCTGGCCGAAGATCATATGTTCGCCCTCCTCTTCGTAATTTAACATCAATTGAAAAAGAAAGTTTAGAAGCAATACTTTATGAACACGGATTATTACAACAAGAATGAAAAAATTTAGATTCTTAACTTTCTTTAAGTTATAATACTTATCTTTAAATTTTTGAAATTGAAAAGAAAGAAGATATTTTTATATTCAAAAAAAATTGTTAGTTCAAACAGGAGCAAGTAATTTTATGAGAAAAAGCAAGCGTGATTACCAGACTGAACTTGAAAAAAAGGCAGAAATCAACTATTATACAATGAGAGATGGAGCAAAAGTCCGTGTTCTTGATTTTAATCTTGCTAAAAATCCACATGAATACAAAATTTTCTTAGTCCCCGGTTTTATTACAGTTTTTCAAAGTTGGCACCGAGTTGTAGAATTATTATCAAAGAAATATCGTGTATATTATTTTGAATCCCGTGAAAAAGCGTCAAGTAAAATGCCCTGGAAATTAAAACGAAAAATAAATTTACATAAAATGGCTTTTGATATCAAAGAAGTTATTGAACAGATGAATCTAGATCAACAAAAATACATTGTTCTTTGTAGTTCCACCGGAGGAACCATTGAAATAGAAGCCCTTAAAAACAACTGGCATAAGCCAGCTGGGGCTGTTATGGTTGGACCTACAGTTGAGTATCATGTTAGTCATTTTGGGGCTTTTTTGGTTCAGTTAGTTCCAGGCTTTATTAAAAATCTCTTTATGCCTATATTACGATGGTATCTAGGTAAGAAATACGTTGATGCAGAAAAAGAACCAGAACAACGAGCTAAATATGTGAGAGCTGCAGAAGAAGCTGATATTTGGAAAATACGACGCTTATTACGACAATTTACAAAATACAAATGTTGGGACATGGTACCTGAAGTTACAACACCTGTTTTATTGATAGGTGCTTCTGTTGATAAAATGCATTCTACTGAAGAATGCTTAAAGACACATGAACTTATGCCAAATTCTCAATATATTGACTTAGGAAGCAATAAGGCAGCCCATTCTGATCCATTAGTTAAGGAAATAGAAAAATATATAGAATATTTAAAAAATCAATAGCCTTAAAAGAAAAAAGCTATAATTTTCCGTTATCTTATTTTCCCCAACTCGTTATACAAATTATTAGATTCAATTATTTGATAAAGTTTAGAGTAAATATTAAAGTACTCTGAGTATTGTTCAACATCCTTTTTAATTGGCGATATTTTGTCTTCAATTTTAATCATATTTTCTGCTGCTTGTTCAATAGAGGAATAGATGTTTGTGCCAGCCGCAGCAAGAATAGCAGCACCAAGAGCAGTAGCTTCACTAATCCTTCCTTTAATAACGTTTAAACCAGTTATATTTGCTTGTATTTGGTTCCATAACTCACTTTTTGATGCCCCACCAGTAATTCGTAATTCCTTTAATGGTACTTGTAAATTTTTCATAATTTCTAAATTCAACCTGATTTCATAACAAGTAGCTTCCATAATTGCTCGAATAATATGATTTCTTGTATGTCCTAACCCTAAACCAAAAATTAATCCACGAGCTGAGGGGTTCCAATGAGGGGCCCCAGCACCTGTGAAATGAGGTAATACAAACACCCCTTCTGAACCAGCTGGAATACTCTCTGCTTGTTTTGCTAATAAATCATAAGTATCCAGATCTAAACGAGGGGCTAGGCTTTTTTCTGCTGAAGAAAAATTATCTCGAAACCAACGTAAGATTGAACCTGTTGTAAAAATACTTGCTTCTAGCACATATTTCCCTGGAATCGTATGACAACTACATAAAACGCGTTTTTCTGGATCTCTTTTGCTTTTTTCTAAATAAGCTAAGAGAAATGTTCCGGTTCCTGTTGTTGCTTTGATGCGCCCTTTTTTAGTTACACCAACACCTAAGGCAGCGCATTGTTGATCTCCTCCACCCGTAATAACAGGTAGATCTTTTGGTAATCCTGATTCCTTGGCTGCTGTATTAGTGATTGTATCAATAGTTTTGCCAGATGGATAAGGTTGTGGAAGTTTTTCTTCCGCAATTTCTAAGATATTTAATATTGAAGAAGCCCATTCCAATTTATTAATATTAAAAAGCATTGTTCTCGAGGCATTACTAAAATCAGTAATAAATTGACTGGTAAATTTATATTGAATATAATCATGAACCAGCAAAAATTTATGTGTTTGTTTATAGATATCTGGAAGGTTTTTTTTAATCCATAATATTTTAGGACCAGAAAAATACGGATCTATTGTTAATCCTGTTTTTTCATAAATTTTTTCAAGACCTATTTTTTCTTTAATTATTTCACATTCTTCTGTTGTTCTTCGATCTTGCCAAACTATAGCTTTTGATAATGGTTTACCATTTTCTGAAACAGGTACTATTGTCTCTCGTTGATTAGTAACACTAACCCCAGCTAAATTAGATTTTAGAGAGGGAGTTTTTTTAAGAACATTTTTGATTGTTTCTTTCGTTACTTGCCACCAATCTTCAGCATTTTGTTCCACACAAATTGGTGAAGGATATTCACAAGAATATTCTTTATAGGCACTTGCTAGTATTTCACCTTTTGACGAGAAGATTACCGATCGTCCACCTGTAGTGCCAATATCAATGCTCAAGAGACAAGGAGTTGCTGTTGATGTCAAAAATTTCACCAAATTAATTCTAACATTCTAATTTTCGTATCTCTAACTCTGTTTTTTGAATCATAAAGTTTTGCACAATATATTTGATAAAAAAAAATAGCTAAAAAAAGTTAAAGAATAATGGGATAAAATAACAAATAACTTTTTAAAAAGTGATAGGAATAGCGGTTTTTTTATAAAAAAAAGGGACTTTAATAAACAAAAAATTAGCAATATCCGTAATGTTCAAAATTAAGTTTTAATATTTAATTTATAGAGGAAATAATTAGATTGCAATAATGGTAGGTTCTAGATTTGAAAATATATTTTGATGAAACCCAAAAAGAACGCGGTAAAATTAATACAAATTATTCAATATTAAGAGATAATTTGAGAGATCAAGGATTTGAAGTAGAAGCTTATAATGATTATCCAATTTCAGAGAAAAATTTGAAGTGCGATATCTTTGTTTTTGGATGTCCAGACGGCTCTAAATTGACTAAAAATGAAATAAAATCTTTGGTGAATTTTGTGGAACGAGGTGGTGGACTTCTTGCAATCAGCAATGCAGGTGGTGATCGTGGATTAAGAACAAATCTCAATAATTTATTAAATAAATTTGGAATTGAAATGATTTCTGATCAAGTTAAAGATGAAACAAATAATGAATTCAATATGCCCACACATCCCATTATTAGAAATATCAAAGATCACCCAATTACAAAGGGAGTTGCTGAGATGGTTATAGTTGCTGGTTGTTCAGTTCGGGGTTCTGCTCAAATGAAAGGATTAGCATTAACTTCACCAGTTGCTGAGCCTCCAAATACACCTGTGGCTGTAGCGGGAACTATTAAAGGTGGTCGCGTTGTAGCTGTAGGATCATATAGATTATTCTCAAATTATGGTGCCGGTCTATCGCTTCGAGACAATCGAACTTTTGCATTGAATGTATTCAAGTGGTTAGCAAGACAGGAAATTAGGGGAGAACCCGCCTCAAAAATATCTCCAACGAAAAAAACAGCGACACTACAACGCGGCATTCAACAAACAGCTAAAAGTCAACCGGTAACGAAACCACCAACAACAACATCTACTCAGCAAACAAAACAACCTGTAAAAACATCCTCTTCACAACCTACAAGAGCAAAAACACCAACAGCGCAAACCTCACAAAAATCATCCATAAAAACATCTGGAGATTTTGATCAAGAAATTGCTCATTTAAGGGCAGAAATGGCAGAAATGAGAGATATTATTGCCAGACTTTATTCAGATTCACTTGGTTATTTACAAGAAATGAAAGAAGAAGTAAGAGCAATGCTTGATTATATTCGCTCTAAAGAAGGATAAGTTACAAAAAAATCAATAAGAAACCAAAAATACTTATTTCTTCTATTTTTTTATCTGCATTATTAATTTATAGCAGCAGTTTTAGTGATAGTTATGCAATTTAACAAACTAGCTAAGGTTTTCAATAAACTGGAAAACACAACAAAGCGGTTGGTCATGTTAGAAATCTTAGTGGAATTATTCAAAGAAGCCCCTACTACTGTTTTAAAAAAAGTTGTGTATTTAACTTCTGGGAAAATTTCACCTGATTATGAAGATGTTGATTTTGGTATTGCAGAGAAGATGGTTGTTAAGGCGATTGCAAAAGCAATGGGAACTACTGAAAAAAAAATAGATAAAAGCTATCGAAGATTAGGCGATTTAGGAAGTGTGGCAGAAGAACAAATGCAAAATGTTGGACAAAAATCCATTGATTCTTTTTTCCCTGGGGGGAAGGAAAAACAAACAAAGATAACCGTAACAGAATTATGGGAGAAATTACATAAAATTGCTAAAACTGAAGGAAAAGGAGCAATTAACAAGAAAATTAAATACTTACTCGGGTTATATTCACAAACTTCTCCTATAGAAAGTAAATATCTTACTCGGATTATACTCTCTCAGCTCCGGTTAGGTGTCAAGGATTTAAGCATAATAGAAGCCTTGTCACAAGCTTTTAGTGATAGGCCAGATGCACGAGAAATAATAGAGCACGCTTATAATATACGTTGTGATATTGGTGAAGTCGCAGAAGTATTAGCAAAAAAAGGACTCATGAAAGTAGCAAATATGTCTGTTCAAGTTGGCCGTCCTATACGAATGATGGCTGCACAAAGAATGAATTCAATTGAAGAAATTTTAGAAAAATTAGGTGGGAAATGTGCTCTTGAATATAAATATGACGGAGAAAGAGTGCAAGCTCATATTACAAACAATCAAGTTAAGCTATTTTCACGCAATCTTAATGACATTTCTAATATGTACCCGGATATTTGTAAAGAACTTATAAAAGCAATTAATTCAAACGACATTATTATTGAGGGTGAAATAACTGCTTGGGATACTGAGAAAAATAACTTGAAACCCTTTCAAACGCTTATGATAAGAAAACGAAAATACGGGATAGAAAAAGCAATAAAAAATGTGCCTGTAAAAGTTTTTCTTTTCGATGTTCTTTATAAAAATGGCCAAAGTTTATTATCTAATACCTATCAACAACGAAGAGAAATTTTGAAAAATAGCATTATATCTAAAAATCATTTAATAGAAATCGCGAAATGTTCTATTGTCTCAACACCAAATGAATTTGAAAATGTTTTTCAAAAAGCAATCAACTATGGCTGTGAAGGAGTTATGGCTAAAGAATTAAGAGATAGCTCAATTTACCAAGCAGGAAACCGTGGATTTTTATGGATTAAACATAAATTTGACTATACAAGCACCTTTGCTGATAGTTATGATTTTGTTGTAGTAGGAGGTTTTTATGGAAAAGGTAGACGAAAGGGAACACTTGGAACCTTGTTAATGGCAGCTTATAATCCTATCAAAAACGTATATGAAACCGTTTGTAAACTTGGTTCTGGCTTCAGTGATGAGAATTTACAACAAATTACAAATGAGCTTGAAAAGCTTAAAGCTAATGAAAAACCAAAAGATGTTTCGGCGAAAATAGAACCAGATATTTGGATTTATCCCGACAAAGTATATGAAGTTCAAGGTGCTGATTTATCTACTAGTCCAGTTCACACCTGTGCTTTAGATGAGATCCAAGCAGATTCAGGTATTGCTATACGTTTTCCGAGATTTATCCGATTTCGTGAAGATAAAAATCCTGAGCAAATCACCACATCCGATGAAATTATTAATGCTTATAAAAAACAAAGATTGATGAATAAGCAATAAGTTAAACACAAAATTCAATAAATACAGTGGTATATTAGATATAGGTATATTACAATCGGTTTATTTGGTGTAAATAAATATGTCACCGTCTAAAAATAATCAAAATGAGAACAATTCAAGCAATAGAGAAATGGAGAAAAAGAAAACATCAACGGAACAACTTCGAGTTGATGAAGATACAATTATTAAAGTAAAAGAAGAGATTTCTCCGAAGAAAGCAGCTAAACATCTCAGAAGTTCTTTTAGAGAATATACAGATTATAGAACCGTACCTAATAGAAGGAAAACTGACATTACTTTTAGGGAAAACTTAAGTGATCGTTTAAATAATGCTAATGATATTCTAAAGGAAATTCATGCGATCCTCATTGAGAAACAGCAAATGTCGACTTGGGCAATTGCAGAAAAATTAATCGATGAAATAAGTTCTTTTTCAAAGGAAGTAAAAAAAGGTGATTATGGGTTTACAACATTTTTCCAAAATCCAAAAATTCTTGAAATGGATATATCTCAATTACATATAATTGATTTTGATTTATTGGGAGCTGCTTTTCGATTAAAAGAACGAATTGAAGCTTTCAATAAAGTCGTTCGTAGAGATTATTTTGAAGATATTGAATTATGGTTTGAAACAATAGACCGTCTAGTGGGTTGGATTATACGTTTATACGATGATAGAGTTAAATTAATTGGGGCATATGAACGTATTTCTTAAGCACATATGTAAAAAATTATTTCTCAAGTAAAGATTCCAGTTTTTTAACCAAGATATTTTTAGGAATATTAGCAATAAATAAGTACTTATCTTGTGAAGTTTGTCCAGCTATTAAAGATATTTGAGAGGAGGAAACCTTTAGAATTTTGGAAAAATATTTTATGAGTTCTTTATTTGCCTTCCCTTTTTGTGGAGGAGAAGTCAAAAAAACAAAAAGATGTTCCCCACTATAATCCAAAGAAATCTTTTGCTGTGGACTGTTTGGTTTAACTACCACAGATAGGATTAAACCACCATTCTTTTCCTGGATAAGTTCTTCAAGAGTCATTATTAGAATTCAGTTCTTTTGATTTTATTCAAGTGTTTGTATCATTCTATATGCTCGCTTAAATATCGTGGCTGCTTCACTGGGTGATGTATGATAGGGTGTTCGTGTTTTCTTTGATTTTGAAAGAATAAAGAGATGTAAATTATCTTCTTCAATTGTG
>JAYEJY010000272.1:0-9275 GCA_034660795.1 Promethearchaeati archaeon
AATTAAAGAGAAAATTTCTACAATATCAAATAAGAAAAATCGTCTTAAATTACTTTTTTTATACTCTATTGGAGCTAATATGGTTGATTTTAGCACTGGTGGTCATACCGTAGATTTTACAAAAATTATGCAAAATTTTCTTGATTTCCCATCTGAAGGTTTAGCAATAAATGATTTTAAGAAATTGTACAAAAATTATACTAAAGCGAACGAAATTATCTTTTTATCAGATAATTGTGGGGAAATTGTGATAGACAATCTTATAGTTAAACAGATGGTAGAGGAAGGAAAAATTGTATATCTTGGATTAAAAGGAGCACCAATTGCAAATGATTGTATGATTGAAGATTTTCAAGAAGCTGGACTTCAAAATTATGCTTCGAATCTTTTTGCTGTTAGTTCAGCATATGGCTGGAACCTTCATGAGGTTACTACGGAATTTAAAAAATTATTGAATAACTGTGATCTTTTAATTGTAAAAGGCCAATCAAATTTTGAATCAACGCTTAATAATCTGGTACGGTATCCGGAAAAAGATTTCCCACCTCTTTATTGTGTTTTACGAACAAAATGTGAAGTAATAACAGAGCGACTTGGTGTTCCATTAGGTTCAAATATTATTAAACAAATGTATCCCTTAAAAGAGTCAGAAAAAACCACACTCCGTGAAATTATTGACTAAGTAAGGGGAAATCATTTGAAAATCAATAAAAAAAAGAAAAGAATTACTATTGGTTATATTGCATATTTTGTTAATGTAATATTTTTTATTCCTTTTTTATTGTTAATTTTCCTTTCTCATTACTTTGCGGTACAAAATGGTTATATTATTATTAAATGGGAATTATCTGAATTAGTTTTATATGGACAATTAGCAAAAATACTATTTAATACCTCAATGATTATTGAAAGTTTTTTGCTGATGTTATTAATGACACCTTTTATATTATTTCTTGAAGAAAAAATATCCAAGATACTTTATTCAATAATAATAGCTGTTGTCTGTTTATCATTATTATTTGTTGGAATTTTTCCAGAAGACGTATTTTTTAATATTCATTATATTTTTGGGGCCATTTTTTTTATCGGAATCACCATTTTTTCGGGGTACATGAGTATCTTTTCTATGAGAAAATTAGCTATTATTCCTAAATATACTTCTTATATTGGCTTTTTCTCAACTTTTATGACAATCTTTCACCTGGCTACTAGACCGTTTTTTGGTAAAGGGATTACTCAAAGGCTTTCCGTTTTTTTCTGGGTTTTTTACTTGATGTTTTTTTATTATTATGCTTATTTCAGATCAAATACAGTCCTATACAATGAGAAAGAAGTGGTAAACCCAGACTAAAGAAATATGTAGTGATCTTTTCTTTCTATTTTAAAAAAGATATTTCAATAAGTTTACAATAAATAAGTTATCTTAGGTGATTTTTAATGATAAATATCGAATCTTTTATTCATTATCTAGAAGAACAATTCCACTACATTACAGGGGTACCTTGTTCTTATTTCAAAGCTTTTCTTGATAATTTAGCAAATAAAAAAAATAACTATAATATAACACACGTTTATGCAACAAGAGAAGATGAAGCTATTGGAATAGCCTCTGGAATTGCTTTTTCAGGAAAAAAAGCAGTCGTCTATATGCAAAATAGTGGTTTAGGAAATATTGGTGATGCATTAACCTCCCTCGCGCAATTATACAAATTACCAATGTTAATCCTAGTAAGTTATCGGGGATTAGAACCGGATAAAGATTTCCCTGAACATTCTTTGATGGGCGATATTTCTGAAAATTTACTCGAAGCATATTGTTTACCATATTATTTACTTTCTTTGAAAGATTGGCGGAATGATATGAAAGAAGCAATTACTAAAATGTCACAGACTAACTTACCTGTTGCTATGCTTGTTAAAAAGGGAGTGTTAAGTCAATGAAAGGTTTCGAAGTACTAAGACATCTTGCAGAAGAACTAACTAGTAAAGATATTATAGTCAGTTCAAATGGGAATATAAGTAGAGAAGTGTACCATTTATTACCTCAGCCACAAATTTATCTTCGAGGATCAATGGGTCTACCTGTCTCGGTTGGTTTAGGATTAGCACTTGCACGACCAGATAAGAGAATTATTGTAATAACAGGTGATGGTAATTTCCTTATGGGATTAGGTTCTGTTACCACAACTTCCTTCTACAGTCCATCAAATTTGAGAATATTAATACTGGATAACAATAAATATTACACAACAGGTGGGCAAAAAACTGTTTCTTCAACTATACAATTCTCCAAATTCTTGAAGTCATTAAAAATTAATGAACAATTTTCCAAAAATGCAAAAATAGATGAGATTAAAGATGATTTAAGAGCTTTCCTTAATACAGAACGTTTCAGTGTTTTACACTTAGTTATCGAAGAATCAAAACTGGCTCTAGAGAATATTCCTTGGCATCCTGAAAAAATAGCTGAAAAAATTATCTCAAAAATCTCATAAATAAATTTCTCATATGTTCTTTTTTATAAGATTTTATTTTAGACATCTAATATAGATCCACAACTACGACAATATGTTGCTCCTTTTTCATTAGCAACACCACAAGTTGGACAATATTTGTATTTTGATGGATCTTTACGAGTTGATTGCGTAGATTGTTTTGGTGGATAAGGTGATTGTGTCTGATAACTAGTTTGTGTTGTTTGAGATTGTGGTTGATAAGCTTGTCTGGATGCTGTGGTTGAGGGAGTATATTCTTCCCATGATGTAACAGGTAAACCATTGCTATCTCTAAAACCACCAGCAAGTATGACAATAAAATCAATAAACCATCCAATGTAAAATAATCCACCAGTACATAAATAAAGTATTCCGGAGGCAATTTTTCCAACATAAAATCTATGTACGCCTAAATATCCTAAAAATAAACATAACAATAACGCTATTAATCGACTTTTTGGCGATTCTCGTCGCTGCATACGCCTAGCTTGATTATAAGACATTTATTTTTCTCCGAGTAGTTATATTACTATTACTTATTTAAATAATAATATTTGACTATAATCATTAACATTTTGTCCAAAATTATTTGAGAACAAATTTACTTCTGATGAAAATTACAATAAAAAAATTTGTTAGTGAATTAAAAAATTAATTCACATAAAGGGTTTTATTCGTGGGTTTGTGGGTGTTCAAATTGCAAGAATTCATCAATTAAATCACAATGGGAAATCATCATGCGTCTACAACAGAATCTTTCTAGCCCAAGATCATCTAATACTTTTCCAGGATCTTCTCCTTCGGATGTTCTCCGTTCAAAATCTTCCCATTTATCACCGATAACTTTACCACATGTAAGACATCTAACAGGGATCACTTGATCCATCTCCATAATTTATAATCTATGATGTGCTTGGATTCTCTTACTTTTAGAGTTTTTCTATCGTTTTAAAAACTATTGACCCAGAAATTGTATTTCTTTAGGTAAATCCTTTCATTCATTATAAATAACGCGATTATGTAAGGCTTAAATTTATCTTAAAGAATATATTGGGAAAGAATGATATCAAGGTTTCGTACGAGTCATTGTTCGCGGAAAGGCAATTGCATCTTTAATAGAATCAAAACCACATATCCACATTACTATTCTGGCGATGCCTAAACCGAAGCCAGAATGAGGAACAGAACCATAACGACGGGTATCTAAGTAAAAATCATAGTCTTTAGGATCCAATCCTTCTTCTTTTAAGCTTTCAAGAATTTTATCCATATCAGATTCTCGTTCAGACCCATCAACTACTTCTCCCACTTCTGGTACTAATAAGTTAGCATTAAGACAGAATTTTGGATTGTCTGGATCTACTTTTTTATAAAAAGCCATAATTTCTTTAGGATAATGAGTTAAGAGAATTGGTTTATTATAGAATTTAGCAATTTTTCGTTCTTCATGTTGCCCTAAATCATCACCATAACGAAGCTCTAAACCATGTTCTTGTAATTGTTTGAAGGCTTCATCATAGGTTACGCGTGGAAATGGTGCTTTGATAGCGAGAAGTTTTTCAGGGTCTCTTTTAAGAACCTCTAATTCATGCTTATTTTTCTTAGCAATTTGATGACAGATATAAACAACAAGGTTTTCCATCAATTCAAGGAGATCAGGAAATTCTAGCCAAGTTGCTTCCACTTCAGCATGCCAGAATTCAGTAACATGACGAGCTGACTTTGATTTTTCAGCTCGAAAAGATGGTGCAATAGTATACGCTTTTTCTACAGCGTAGATGAAATTTTCTGCATATAGTTGCCAGCTCTGACTTAGATACAGTTTTTCACCAAAATAATCAATTTCAAATAGCGTAGAACCACCTTCTGAACCGGCACTTGTAAGTATTGGTGGTTGAACCTCTGTATAACCTTCTTTTCGGAGGTAGGTGTCTATTGCTTCAAAAACGGTTGATCTTATTTTTAACATTGCAGTCATTTTTTGTGTTCTAAGTGCAAGATGACGAACATCTAATAAAAATTCTTGACTGCGATCTTTACTGATTGGAAATTTATCTGCTTCATCGATTACTTCTATTTCTGTTGCTTTTATTTCGTATCCTCCAGGTGCTCTATCATCTTGGCTAACCTTTCCGAATACTTTTATTGCTGATTCATACCCAATGGAGGAAGCTATTTCATATGCTTTTTCAGAAATTTTTTTCTTTACAGATATTTGAATTCGATCAGTAGAATCACGTAAGACTAAGAAGGCGATTACATTACTACTTCGGCGTCGTACAACCCAACCACGA
Source organism: Promethearchaeati archaeon (assembly GCA_034660795.1). Classification (GTDB taxonomy): domain Archaea; phylum Asgardarchaeota; class Heimdallarchaeia; order JABLTI01; family JABLTI01; genus JAYEJY01. The sequence continues at coordinate 4,790 of JAYEJY010000272.1, forward strand.
ATTGTTACCTCTTTTCCAGCATATTCTTCCGTAAATAGTTCTTTTATTTGGGGAAATTTCATTGTTTGTTCCACCAACATTCAGTTAAGGACAAATCCTTCTTCTTAAAAGTTTCCAACAAACCGAATTGTTGCTTCTTTTTTTAGTTATTCTCGTTGTTTTTCTAAACGAGTTATACAAATATCTCGTAATAAAACCATTTCCCCAAAAAGAGCACGTTCATTACAAGGTGGTATTTCGCCGTTTACATTTTGCTTTATAACTCTATGAGCTTCTTTTTTTAATTGTAAAAATCGTTTATAAAATCTATTTGTTATGCCTTTTTGATCTTGCTTTTTAATTTTTGAAAAATCATTATCAAGTGTTTTCATAATTTGTTCAAGAAATCTATACGATTGAGCTTGTGATACTTGTAGTAATTGTTTATTTATAGCTGGTGTCACGTTTTTTACTTGATTCATTTTTCTAAAAATTCCCTATCCATTTTTATTTAAATAGTTATAATTAATGGACTGAGAATTGTGTGGTGATGTTCCAGTTTTTTGCTGGCCGTTAATTCTCAATCCATTTTGTGACTATCTCTGTTAATTACATAATATTACATTCTTTAACATATATAAAAGTTCGCAATAAATAGTTAGTTTTTTTGTGCATAAAGTCTAATATCTTCTATATTTGCTTCCCACGAATCTTTTATCAGTAAAGGGTGGATATCAAAAAGAGCATGCAGTCTTTTCCGTGACCATTTTTTTCTAAGAATTGAAATTAATAAATACCCATTTGTTTTTAGTAAATTGGTCATTTCTTTTATGGTAATTGTTGGATTAGGTAGATTTTGAAGATGAGTTATTGAAGTTAAAGTATCAATGGAACCTTCTTTGAAGGGTAATGCATCAGAATCCGCAACAACAAATTCACAATGAGAATTTTTTTTCTTCGCCTTTTGAAGCATCTCATAAGAAATATCAGCACCAATTAAAAATTGATCAGTAAAGAGTTTTTTTTCTTTTAGTATAGTAAAAAAGAAGCCTGTCCCGCAACCAATATCAATAATATACTTATCATCAATAAATGAATGTCTGGTTAACAATTCTTGTAATTTTGGTTCTTGTATAGAATAATATCGTTGATCATATACTTTTGCAAAGGCATCATATCTTTTTACAATATCTTTTTTTTCATTCATTTATTAATACAATCCTTTTTAGTAACAATTTTACAATGAGCAAACTCTATAAGCTCACAAACTTCTTTTTCAAGAAAAATTTTCGATGACAGGTATCTTACGTATTACTGCCAATAATTACTTCATCAGAATAATCCTCGCATCAACAACTTGTAATTCCTTTTCATAAGCAAAAATTGGATTTAAGTCAATTTCTTTAATATCATCAATATATTCCATAGCAAATTTGGAAATTTTCACTAATAATCTAACAATTAACGACAAATCTACATTTGGTGCTCCACGAAATCCTTGAAGTAACGGAAGCCCTTTAATTTCTCTAATCATTTCATGGGCATCTTTCTCAGTAAGAGGTGCAATACGAAATGAAACATCTTTAAAAAGTTCAACAAAAATACCTCCTAACCCAAACATGACTGCTGGTCCAAAGGTAGTATCTCGAGTAATTCCAATAATAATTTCTGTAGTAGAAGGTTTCATTTTTTCAATTAAGATACCTTTAATTTGAGCGGAAGAATCATATTTTTTTACAGTTTTTATGATTTCATTGAAGGTTTTTTTGGCTTCATTAGTAGAATTAATATTTAGTCTTACTCCGCCAGCATCGGTTTTATGGACAATTTGAGGAGATATAATTTTCATTACAATTGGATATCCAAGTTCATTTGCAAATTTTTTTGCTTCTTTTTCATTAGTGGCTATTCGGAAATCTGGTGTTGCAATTCCTATTTCCTTCATTATTGTTTTTGATTCAGGTTCTAAAAGGAATGTTCGATTTTCCTTTCTAGCATTGGTAATTATCTGTTTAATTTCTTTGGACAAGGGATTTTTACTCCTCGTGTCTATTCATTTAATTCGTTTTTTAAAGTTCCTCTTTTAAAAGATTTAGTTGTGATACAATTATTCTCTGTTTTTTTTTTGACCAAACAAACCACAAATGTAAAAAAGTAGTTTCAAATGTATTGGTAAGTTGTTTAGAGATAGGAGGTCTCTTCCTACGAAAAATCAGATACAAAAACATCCTATTTTACCTATTGAACGTACGAAAAAAGTTACTTTTACGTTTAATGGCAAAAAACTTCATGGCTTTAAAGGCATGGCTGTTTCCTCAGCACTCTTTTTGAATGGCATCAAAATTTTTGGTCATCATTTTAATGATGGTAGTCCCCAGGGGATATTCTGTGCAAACGGACAATGTGCACAATGTATGGTTATCATTGATGGAAAACCTGTAAAATCCTGTATGACCCCTTTAGAAGAAGGAATGACTATTGAGAGTTGTGAAGGAAATCCAGAATTACCCGCAGATGATACTGTTCCAGATGTTTCAAATGTGACAATACAAGATATAGATGTTTTAATTATAGGAGGTGGACCTGCTGGCTTATCAGCAGCAAAGAAACTGGGTGAAAAGAATGTTGATGTTTTATTAGTAGATGATAAAGACCGATTAGGTGGTAAATTAGTTTTACAAACACACAAATTCTTCGGTTCAACAAAAGATGTCTATGCTGGAACACGTGGAATTGATATTGCTAAAATTTTAAGCAAAGAGGTTAATGAAAAGCAATCCGTTGAGGTATGGCTTGAAAGTACTGTTTTAGCTGTTTTTAGTGACCAATTAGTTGGGATTCTAAAAAATAATGAAGAATATGTCTTAATTCGTCCTGAAAAATTGCTGATAGCTACCGGTGCTCGGGAGAAAATGTTGACTTTTCCAGGTAATACTCTTCCAGGTGTTTATGGAGCTGGTGCATTTCAAACACTTGTTAATCGGGATTTAGTGAAAGCATCCAATAAAATTTTCATTGTAGGAGGAGGAAATGTTGGATTGATCGCTGGGTATCATGCTTTACAAGCTGGGATTGATGTTGTGGGATTAGTTGAAGCATTACCACAATGTGGTGGTTACAAAGTTCACGAAGATAAATTACGCCGTTCGGGTGTACCTATTTATACTTCTCACACAATATTATCCGCTAACGGTGATGAAAAAGTAGAGTCAGTAACAATAGCTGAATTAGATAAAGATTGGAATCCAATACCTAACACAGAACAATCATTTGAATGTGATACAATTCTTATTGCGGTTGGATTAGATCCAGTTGATGAATTTTACAAAAAAGCAGAAATATATGGATTTGATGTCTTTTCCGCTGGAGATGCGGATGAAATAGCGGAAGCATCAGCAGCGATTTTTACGGGACGTATCGCTGGTATAAAAATTCTTGAATCATTAGGGATTTCCACAGGGGAAGATGTTGAGGAATTGGAAAGAAAAGCTGAATTAATGAAAAAGCATCCTGAACCACCTAAGGAAATATCTCTTCCTGAACAAGAGGAAGGAGTCTTCCCAATTTTCCATTGTGAACAAGAAATCCCTTGTAATCCTTGTACAGCGGTTTGTCCACGTGATCAAATTGAATTAGAGGGGGAAACAATTCTAGGACTACCACATTTCAAAGGAGAAAAAGAATGTATTGGTTGTGGACGTTGTGTAGCTGTCTGTCCTGGACTAGCGGTGACATTGGTTGATTATCGGAAAAATAAGAACAGACCAGAAGTAACGCTACCTTTTGAAATGGGTGAAGAATCAGTAAAGAAAGGTGATAAAGTTATTGTAATGAGTAATGAAGGAGAATTAGGCGAATACAATGTAAAACGAGTTAGAGTATTAAAACAATATCCTCGCACGCAATTAGTTATTGTTGAATTACCTAAAGAAATTGCTAAAATCGCCACTGGCATCCGAATACAGAAACCTAAGTTATCTGATCCAATGGAAATGTATCATCGTCCACCGCTTGCGGATGAAGCGATTGTTTGTCGATGTGAACGGATAACAGCTGGGGAAATAAGAAAATGGATTAGAAAGGGTATAACAGATATGAATCAAATTAAAGCGATTACTCGGGCTGGTATGGGAGCATGTGGAGGAAAAACATGTAACCTGCTTATCCAAAGGTTATTTCGAGAAGAAGGCATTAAAGATATTACAATAAGCACAGAACGTCCACTTTTTGTAGAAGTACCATTTGGAATATTTGCAAATGCTGAGGAGGAGGATACCTAATGACTGAATATGATGTTATAGTAATTGGTGCTGGTAGCGTGGGAGTTCCAATTGTTAAATCTTTATCAGATGAAGATTTCAAAGTACTCTGTATTGATAAAAATCCCTCACCAGGTCAAGGGGATAATAAGCACGCCATTGGTGGTGTACGAGCTACCCATAGTGAAAGAGCAAAAATATGGAGTTGTGTTCGTTCTCTTGAAATCATCCGTAATTGGGAGGATAAT
>JAYEJY010000273.1:0-9220 GCA_034660795.1 Promethearchaeati archaeon
CCTCAACGCTTGCTAAAGAGGATGTACTTTTATATGCTTTTATGAAAGCTAAGAATCCTGGTATTGCAGCATTAGCAGAGGATATACTTATCGCAAAATTAAGCGATTTCTCACAATTAGAGACATTTATTGAAGAAACGAAACCAGATTTTGCTGTAATTGGGCCTGAAAACCCGTTAGCGGCAGGTATTGTTGATTTTTTGAAAACAAATGGTATCCCTTCTATTGGTCCTACAAAAAATGCTGCGAAAATCGAGTCATCTAAAAGTTTTACTCGAGAATTAATGAAAAAATACGATATTCCCGGTTTACCGGAATTCAAAATATATGAACGTATTTCTGATGAAGAGGATTTTCGAGAGTACGTTCAATCCCTTGGGAAAGTAGCAGTAAAACGAGACGGCTTAGCAGGTGGTAAAGGTGTTAAGCTTATGGGTGAACATCTTAAGACAATTGATGAGGTGTTTGATTACTGTGATGAAGTTTTCCAATTAGGGGAAGCAGTTGTTATTGAAGAGCTTCTGGAAGGTGAGGAATTTTCCTTACAATGTTTTGTTTCTGATGAGAAGCTTATACCAATGCCTATTGTTCAAGATCATAAACGAGCGTATGAAGATGATGAAGGTCCAAATACAGGTGGCATGGGCTCTTATAGTGATGCTACTCACCTTCTCCCCTTCATACCAGAAGAGATTGTTGATGAAGCATTAGCTATTATGCAACAAACAGTTACTGCTCTTAAAAAGGAAACAAATATTGAGTATTGTGGTATTCTTTATGGTGGGTTTATACTTACTTCTAAAGGCTTAAAACTCCTAGAATTTAATGCTCGTTTTGGCGATCCGGAAGCGATGAATGTTTTACCGATATTAGAAACTTCTCTGGTGGAAATTTTCCAAGCGATGTTAGAAAAACGATTAGGAGAAATCTCCGCTACTTTTAAGGAGCAAGCAACGGTTTGTAAATACTTAGTGCCAAAAGGCTATCCTGTCTCTCCGGAGGGTAACAAGCCTGTTGAAATTGATCGACAAGGTATTGAAAATTCCGATGTTAAACTTTTCTTTTCCTCAGTTAAGGAGAATAAATCAGGGGAAATAATCACTACCACCTCTCGAGCAATCGCCTTGGTGGGTATAGAAGATGATCTTTCCACAGCAGAAAAAAAGGCTGAATTTGCTACACAATTTGTTAAAGGAACACTCTTTCATCGAAAGGATATTGGCACTAGCACTCTCATTCAACAACGGATTGAGCACCTAAAAGAATTGGGTGTTTTATAAAGAAACAGAAATGAACGTGAAGAATGATGATTGCCTTTTTCGATTTAGAAGGACCATTGTGTCCGATTGATCATGCTGCTGAAGCGATGGCATTAATTGGTCAAAAACTGGAGCAGAAGGTTGATTTTTATCAACTCTTTAAAATGATTAGTTTATATGACGACCATTTATTTCTCGTCGAAAAAAAGAAAGACTATTGGCCTGGTGATACCCTTAAATTAATCGCGCCTATTGTTACCAGCTATTTATCAGAAAAGGAATTACTTACGATTTCCCGGGAAGCAGCATTAACTCCAGGGGCAAAAGAATTATTCGATTATTTACATAAAGAAGATATTCCGACATACATAATTTCAACAAGTTATACCCATCATGCTCATACGATTGCAAAAAAATTAGCGCATCCCGTTGAAAACGTCCGCTGTACCACTTTAGATTATACCTTTCAACCTTCTACTGGGGAGGCTGTTTTGCAAAAATTATTTGATGAGATATTTCCGAAATATTTAGATAAGGGTTTAAAGGCAATCAAAAAAGACTTGGATAAATTCTTTTTCCAAACCATTCCTAACTCATCGCTTGGCAAAATTTTTGCTACAACTGTTGTTTGTGGTGGTTTACGAAAAAAAACTGCTGTTAGGGAGATTCTCGATCAGCATAATCTTACTACAAAAAAGGCTATCGCAATTGGCGATAGTATTACCGATATTCAAATGTTAACCTATATTAGAGAGAATGAGGGTGTTGCCATATCATTTAATGGTAATAAGCATTCCCTTGAAGCTGCCACTATAGCTTTTTCTGCCCATTCTATCAGTCCACTAAAAAAAATCTTCCAACATCATCCTGATAGTATTTCCTATATTAAAAAACTCTCTCCAGAAAAAAAACACGAATTAGCAAACCAAGAAATCTATTACGACATAATTGATACTTCTAATCCGGTTGAATTCCAACAAATTCTTACTAGACAATTACGTTTCCGGAAAAAAATTCGTGTAAAAGCAGCCGACTTAACCTAACTATTTTTTTGTGAAGAATCCAAAAGATTTTTTTTGTCGGGATTAGAAAAGTTGTAATTACCTTTTTCAAACACAATTTCTTTAAATAGTCAAAACTATCCTTCCATAGAATGAATTTATGGTTTTGTAAATGACCCAAGAATTTGACATTATTTCTATTGGCGCTGTTCTCGTTGATATGGTTAGTCTGGTAGATGACTTTCCTGAAAAAGACGGCGAAGTTTTCGTTAATAAATTCAAGATGCTTCCGGGCGGGGCTGCTGCTAATGTTGCAGTTCTCGCAAGCAGGCTTCGGTTGAAAAGCGCCTTTATAGGGAAGATAGGGAAAGACCATTTTGGCGAGTATCTCACAGAGGATTTACAAGCAGAAGGGGTCTTTATCGATTCGATGGTGATTAAATCAGATAAATATGCGACCGGTTCATGCTATGTCTGTGTTAATAATGCTGGTGACAGAATAATCTATGCTTATAGTGGTGCTGCGGATACTCTTACTCTTGAAGAATTACCTATAGAGGAGATTTCCGCTGCTAAATGGGTTCACTTATCTGATCTCCGAAATATTGGTGCTATTGAAGCTCTCCTAGAAAGTGACTTGGATCTGCAATTCTCGCTTAGTCCAGGGGCTTTAATCGCACAAAATCCTAGTAGAGCTTATCGTTTAGTTGAAAAAGCTTCCCTAGTAGTAGGAAGTCAAAAGGAAATAACGAAAATTTTTCGATGCGACGAAGAGGAGATAAGCGCTGTTACACAGACATTACGTGAAAACAATTCAGCGTTTATTTTAGTTATTACTAAAGGAAGCAAAGGGGCAGACATCTTTACTTCTCAAGGTGATTTCTCGATTCCTGCTTTTGATGTACCAGTTGTTGATACCACTGGTGCAGGTGATGCTTTTGCTGCAGGGATGTTATATGGATTAGTTAAAGGTAATTCTCCCAAACAATCAGCAACAATAGGTGCTGCTTGTGCTTCGATTTGTATTCAAGAAGTGGGTGCTCGTAGTGGTCCTAAAAATAGAAGAGAAGTAAGGAAATTTTTAAGAAAACATACATGATAATCAATTCTACTATATACTTGGATGGATAACTTATGGAAAAACCAATAGTCGCTGTAATTTCTGGCTCAACATCAGATGCAGCAATAGTTGAAAAAGTTGTGAAGGTATTAAAAGAATACGAGGTCCCTCATACCACCCAAATTATATCTGCTCATCGGAATCCTGAACATTTGGCTGCTTTTTTAGCTGAAACTCCGGCTAAAATTATCATAGGCATCGCCGGTCTTGCAGCAGCGTTACCAGGTGTTTGTGCTAGTTTGACCAAAAAAGTAGTGATAGGTGTTCCTGTTGAGGCTAAATTAGGAGGGTTAGATGCTTTACTATCGATTGTACAAATGCCTTCAGGTGTACCTGTTGCAACCGTTGGCATTGATAATGGGAAAAATGCTGCACATCTCGCGATACGGATTATTAGTACATGGGAAAATGCGCTAGGCGAGAAAATGCGCTCTAAATTACACATGGAAGACTAAATCACAGTCAATATAATATTCTATGTTACAATTTTTGCTAGCTTCTCACGGGTAGTTGCTTCTCGTATTTCAAGCATGGGTAACTCAAGTGGGGAGCTTATTCTTCTCACATTTTTTGGCAAATAGTTTTGATATTTTACTGTTAAACTATTCATTTGTGGGCTTGCAGCTATTGCGGGATCGCCAGGGACTCGCATACTTATGTCAAACACAACCCATTCCGGTCTATTCGTTTGGGGATCTATTGGTATTGCTCCTTGTAAGCCAAATAAACCGATCATGCCAGGTGGATAGATTTCAGCAGCGGTTTTAAGGAATTTCGGTATCGAACTTATGACTTCATTTTTCTTTGATTCACGCATTGTTGCCATAGTATGGCCAATTTCTTCATTTTTGATCTTTATTTTGTCATGTATTTGTTGTTGTATTGTTGCAGGAAGATTGAGAAAGCCACTTATGTTCGTCTGCATTCGCTGTCCAAAACCAACAAAATCCCAGCTGACGACGGGATTTTCAAAAGGATCATGCTGGGGTTTTAACCAAGTTATTTCTTTATTAAAGGCGTATTCCGAAACATATTCTTTAGCTAAACCAGAGGCCCAACCATTGCAATTAAAATACGGGCCAATTACAAATTCCTCAATTCGTGCTTGTGCGAGAGTTTTATCATTTATCAATCCCTTTTCTTTCATACTTTTTGCTTGAGAATAATAATCCTCCTCTGAAGTGATATAGAAAAAGGCTCTCTCAAGCGGGTTATTTGCTTGTTGAACTTTTACTAAGGCGACGGGTATTTCTTTATCGTAACCTATTTTATCTAATTCATCTAAGGTAATCTCTTTTGGTGTCCTTATGTTCGCTCTTTTTAATATCCCATATTGATCAATGTATTCTTTTTCGCTTGTTGTCCGATCTTCACTTTTAAGCATCGCTCGATTCCCATATAATGGTACTTTCAGATTATCTTCAATTTGTTTAGCTCCAAGATAAACAACCATAGATCGATTTGGAATTATAATTCCATTTCTTTCACGAAATGCTTGTTGAACAGCTGGTTTAAGCATATGTTTCCAATCAGTTACAACCACAATTTCATCAAATAGATGAGCTTGTTCTTCCAAATATTGACGACAACGACCTTGTTTGACGACGACGAGATTCTTTAACCCCATATGTTTTGAGGCAAGACCTGTTTCTATGGCTGAATGACTTCCAAAAATAATTATGGTAGGGGAATCGTTATAGTTTTCGACAATACTTTGAATTTCTTCACGTTTTATCATGCATTAAACCTCTTGTAATTTTGGTGAATCAATAAATAATTTATCCGTTTCCTTTTTCTTCATGGCGAGTTTAATTTCTCGGGCAATTCGTTTTCCCATATACATTTCTTCACCCCAGAGGACATTGGCATAGGTAGAGCCATGTGGAACCCAAACAGTTGTTCCAGCGACAATGCGACCTGAAAACTCAAATGCATAAATAGCTAATTCTGGTGTACATATGGTTTCAATACAAAATGGTCCAACTATTCCAGTATGATCTACAAAAGCTTCCCCTATTCGTTGGTATTCCGGTACTAATGATTCCCGTACGACAATAGGAACGTTTCCAACCACAGTAAAAGATGGTTCATCAAAATCTGTTAAATGCTGGGCATTAACATTTGATTCCAACCGTCGGTCGAAGCCTAATAATTCGCATCGCTCAAGAATGGGAGAGCTAAAGTAATGAGCATAAATTGACACTCCACTAATATACTCTTGAATGAAATCTATTGAGTCTTCAGTGGTCTGCTTTTCCTTTACTTCTTTTTTAGATTCAGCAACAAAATAGCCTTTTCCTCCCTCAGCACCATGAAGTTTAATAATAACAGGTCGATCGATCTCATCGATTGAAGAAAAGACTTTTGGGGTTTGTAAACCAGCTTTTTTTAATAATCCTGAATTTTTTTGTCGTATCGCTTCATACGAAAGTATTTTTGTCCCCCCAAAAATAGGATGCCTTATTTTTTCTAAGTCCTTTTTTGACAAATATCGGACAAAAGAACCATGGGGGATAATAAGCACCTCATCATCGATAGTATTGAATGTCTCTACAATTGCATCTGTTTCTTCTGTTGAGGGCACGGATAAGAGAGTTATGTTATCAGTAATATGTGGGTGTTGTATCCACAATGGCCGGTCTCGCTTGAGACAGACTGCATACACTTGTAACTCTTCTGCAAGGGCACCTGGAATGATATTGTAAAATGATGAGTGAGAACTCATTGTGGCTAAAGAAAGGGGAGGAGACATAACGTATTCTACTTCCTTATTGCTAATATATAGTAATTTCTAGAAAAGTCATTCCTATAAAAAATTATTGAAAAAAATAGTAAGAAAAACAAGAAAAATGTTTTTTTCTCTTAGTTTTAGAGAATTTTTTCACGTTTACTTGTGACTACAAAATTCCCCTCTTCAACGATATTACATGCGTGATCAGCAATTCGTTCAATATACCGTGTTGTTAACCCTAAGCTCATTCCGGCACGAGCCCAATCCGGTTCTTTTTCAATGGCTTTTGTTATGTCGGTTATAATGTCTTGATGTAATTCATCTATTTCATCATCATGTTTTGACCATTCGGTGATATCCATTTCTTTTTGATTCACAAAAGCTTTAACACTTTTATCAAACATGCTTAATGCTTTATCATTTAAATCGATGATTCGTTTTAAAAGATCTTCCTGCTGACCTATTTCAACAAATTTCGTGCTATGAGCGATATGAACAGCATCATGAGCAGACCGATGGATTTCATTGGATATTTTTAGTAAAGCGATGATATAGCGTAAATCTTTTGCAAATGGTTGGTGTAAAGCGAGGCTTTCTAGTACGGTAGATTCTATTTTATCACAGTGCTCATGAACTATATCTAATTCAGCTTTTAGCTTACCAAATAATTCTTCTTTATCTTTAATGATTGCTTCTAAGCCTTCTTGTATCATTGAAAGTGTCAGTTCGCATAACTCTGTTAATCGCTTTATTAATTCTTCCATCCGTTCTTTGAAGCGGATAGTACCACCAAATTTTGACTCTTTTTTCTTCCAAATCATACCAACCACACAGTAATTTAGGATGACAAATAATTAAACATTTCTTTATAAATGATAGATAAATAGTCACTATATCTAACAATAGAGGAATATACAGTACTTATTTTTCTTCTGTTTTGGAGTATTTTCGAAATAAAAAAGATTTTTGCGAAAGCAAGGTTTCTTCATTCTATTTTAGCTCGTTCCCCGCTCATTACATAGCAATTTTCTTCAACAATATTACAGGCATGGTCAGCAATACGCTCAATATACCGTGTTGCAAGAATAAGACTTATGCCAGCGGGAACATTTGCGCAATTATTCCCCATAGCTTCTTTGATTTCCTCAATAATTTCATCATGTAGATCATCGACTTCATCATCCATATGATGCCATTCTTTTAAATTGACATCACTACCATTAAAATACGAATCAACTGCCTTAACAAACATATCCTCTGCCATAATTGCTAATTTTTTTACTTTTTCAATTACTTCCATATAGCATTCCATGGAATAATCAAAGAATTTTGAGGTTTCAGCAATATGGATAGCATCATGTCCACAGCGATGCACCTCATTAGATATCTTTAAGCCGGCAATTAAATAGCGAATATTCCGCCCAAAAGGTTGATGTAATGTGACAGCATTAATGATATGATCTTCTAACGTATCCGTTAGATCATGTACGCTATCTATTTCCTTACTTAATTCTTCAAATTTTGGCTCATCATCTTTTGATAGTACGTGGATTGCCGAATCTAACATTGCCTTAACTTTATCGAAGAGCAATCCCAAGGACTCTTCAACTTTCCCAATGCGTTCTTTAAAGCTAATTGTTCCACCAAATTTTTCTTTTTTCTTATTAGACAAAAACATCACCGTTACTAATACCATTAGCCAAATCTACCGGAAATGTATTCTTCCGTCATCTTCTTTTCTGGCGACTTGAAGATTGTTTTCGTACGATTAAATTCGATTAATTCTCCTAGATTGAAAAAGGCAGTATAATCAGACACCCTAGCAGCCTGTTGCATATTATGGGTTACAATAACAACCGTGTATTCCTCTTTTAATTTAGTAATTAGATCTTCAATCCTTGCTGTTGCATGCGGATCAAGAGCACTACATGGCTCATCAAAAAGGATAACTTCTGGTTCAACAGACAAGGTGCGAGCAATACATAATCTTTGTTGTTGCCCTCCTGAAAGGGATAAGGCATTATCTTGTAACCGTTCATGGACTTCTTCCCATAAAGCTGCTTTTCGTAGACAATTTTCTACAATACCTGAAAGAACTTCTGGTTTTACGCCATGAATAAAAGGTCCATAGGCTATATTTTTTTCAATAGACATTGGGAAAGGATTTGGTTTCTGAAAGACCATTCCAATTCGTTTTCGTAATTGAACAACATCAATTTTCTCATCATAGACATTTTGACCGTCTAAAAGTACTTTTCCCGAAACCCTGCTACTTGCGACAAGGTCATTCATACGATTCAGATCACGTAAAAAGGTTGATTTCCCACACCCAGAAGGACCGATAATAGCTGTGACTTTATTCTTAAAGATAGGCATTGAAATAGATGAAAGAACATGATTATCACCATACCAATGAGAAAGTTCAATTGTTTCCATTTTAGTGACATTATCTTTCAATAAGTCCTCATGGACAATTACTTCTTCGTCGGTAAGGTCTGTCGCAAGTTGAATTCTCACTTGAATATCTTCATCCTCGTCTTGGGAAGTCATTGATTCTGATTCCGTTTTCGATTGATTATTGGTTGTCATTGTATCCAACATCTATTGATTAGTAAGTATGTGAATATCAAAAAGCATTTCTATTTAAAATTAGGTATTTAGTCTAAATAGAAAAATATAGAAAATTTGCTTTTTGCTCTCTTAACGACAGAAACTCAAAAAAGACTACCCTTTATAGTACAAATCGATAAGCGAAACAGACATAAGTACTAGTAAAAAATTTTTTTCAGAATAAGTTTTTACTACGCAATAAAATAGATTACTTAAGTTCTAAAGAAAAATGGGAAGCTAAAAGAAAAACGCTATTTTTTTATTAAAGGTAATAGTTTTAAATACAATGTGCTTCAATTAAAAATAGAATCCGTAGCGAAGCTAGGACATCGCGGCAGCCTTCTAAGCGAATTATACTGTGGTATATTCGGGGGTTGTTGCAGACCGTGGGTTCAAAAAGTATTAGTTGTGACTTTTGCTTGAATAAATCCCACCGGATTCGCCAATTTTTATATTTGTATTTTTTTGGAGTAATTTAGAAATAGTGTCATTGTTTTTT
>JAYEJY010000274.1:0-9218 GCA_034660795.1 Promethearchaeati archaeon
AGTAAAGCTATTGCTAAGAGTAGGAAAATAATTCCAGGAATAATAATTGAAACTAACTTAAGAAAGAATTCTTTATCTTCTTTTGTTTCCAATTGCTCAAGTGCTTCTTTATCAAGGAAAAACAAGGATTTCTTTTCATCAAATTCTATTTTAAAAATTACTTCATTTTCTACAAGATAATCGAAACGTGATTGATAAAGAGTCATATCTAATGACAGCTCTTCCATAGAACAGGCGGTTTTTTCACTAAATGCTTTCTGCTCATTAAAGGCTTCAATTATATCAATTCGTCTAGGCTTTTGTTTATCTGATTTTTCTAATGATTTAGATTTACCCATTAATATTCCACCAGCTCTAGATTTTTTTTAGAAGGGGTACAACGGAATAATGTATCTATTTTTTATTTAATTAATCTTTTTTGGAAAAGCATTTAGCTATTTCATCTTTTATATCTGTTTTATGACTAATCACCAACCAACCTACCAAATTTAAAAGGTCATTGATTTCATGATAATCTAAATCCTCAATTTGCTTTGAAGCTTCTTCTGAATGATTCTCAAAAAGTTTTTTAATATTATTACGCATTTTAGTTTGAATTTTAATTAAAAAATCTCTCAGACATTCCTCAGAAACTACTTGTCCATCATAAAGATCTTTAAGAAGTATATTAATGAACTTTATTTTGCGATTCATTTGTTTGTCTAAAATTTCACTGACATTATCAAGAAAAACTTTAGCTGTTCTGGTATAAATTGTGTAACTCTTATTTCTATTTTCATAAGTAACTATTCGTTTACCAGCTTGTACAACTAATCCTGCTTCTTCTAATGTTCGTAAATATCGATAAATGGTTTTAATCGATTTCTCATTACCGGCTAATCTGTAAGCATCTTCAATTTCATCTATTGTCATTGGTCCTTTCCGTAAGAAAACGAGTAAATCCATGTAGTTTTCGTCTTGAAAATATTGGGCAATTTCTTCATCCGAAATTATTTTGAAGATATCTTGTTTATAGGTAATGACATCTTGGGATTGCATTGTAAATTCCCTAGTTATTAAAATTTGATTTACTATAATTAAAATTTTCTTATTAAGTAAGAAAATAATCTATAAAAAATAGCATAAATTCTCATTAGTTTAGAAATATCTTCTAAAAATTTCGCTTAATTATTTTTTTGCTGAGAGAGTTTCTTCTATTAGCTCAAGATTTGAAAGTAAAAAGACAATCCAATTAATATGATCGAGTACATAACGAGTACTTCGAGCATCATAATCTTGTAAGAGAGTAATTGATTCGGGATCAACATGTTCATTAATGAACTCAAAAATTTCTTGATCTTTCTCTGATTTTAGCTCTAGAAAAGAGTGTAATTGATCTAATTTTACTTTTGGAATTTTTGGAAGCTCGTTAATAATTTTTAATATTATTTCATTGAATTCATTAAATCGTTTAGAGTTTCTATCAACTTTCTGACCTATGTAAAATATCTTTGCTGTTCGTGAATACAGTGTTAGTGTTTTAATATGGTTATCATCATAGGTTATTACTCTTTTACCTGCTTCCATAACCAAATTTGCTTTTTTTAATCGATTGAGATAACCATAAATAGTTTTATCTGATTTTTCAATATCCTTTTTCTTAAATTCATCCCGAATATCTTCGAAAGTCATAGGCCCTTGTTGTAATATGTCTAACAAGATAACGGAATTTTTTTCATTGATGAGTAAGTGTACATCTTCAGGTTTATCTACTCTCTGAACCACTTTTTCTTTGTTAATTATTCCATCTTTTATTGACATTAAACATTTTACTTGAAAATTTAGACGAACGAGTCAGTAAAGTCCTTGATAAATTCTGGATGTTTATGTACAACAAGAATCCATCCAACAAAATCAAAAATGGGTATTAATTCTTGTATGTCGAATTCATTGACAAGTTTGTTTAATTCAGGATTATTACTATTACGAAAAATTTCGGAAACAATTGCATTTTTTTGTTTGGTTATATTTTCAATTGCTTCTTTAATATTTTGTATTGAAAGAGAGCTTTTTGCTCCAGTATATTCTTTAAATAGTAACTCAGTAAGTTTGAATGCTTTTGCTGAATCTTCATCTTGGAAAATGCGATTAGTAGGAGCATAGATAATTTTAGCGGCACGAGAAAAAAGCGTTTTAGAATGGACTTGTTTATTATCGTCTGAATAAATCCTTTTTCCGGCTTCAATTACAAGCCCTGCTTTTTTTAGCTTTTTTAAATACCTATAAATTGTCTTATCTGATTTTTTATTACCTTGATTTTCAAAAGATGTTTCCAATTCATCTATTGTTAAGGGACCATCAAATAGAAAGTGCAATAATGTTCGATGATTTTCATCTTCCAAGATATTGGAAACCTTTTGGTTGGAAAAAACCTCTACCATTTTCCCTTCATTAGTAATTATATCTTGATATCTGTTCATATTTTTCTCCTTTGATATTTTTTTGACAAGGTTAAAATCTATTCTTTATTACAGTATTAGTCATTATTGATTGTCTATTTAAATTTACCTTTTTTTAAGAATTTACTAGACCTTTTTTTAGAATATTTGAGAAAATCACAGCATTATTAATAATAAATTATTATAGAATCTGAAAGATAATAATCGAATAGTTTTTAGGAAAAAAATTAGCTAAAAATATTTTAAGTAGCAAATAGAATAAGTAAAAGCTAAAAGGCTGGAAATATGGATTCTTCACAAAATAGAAAAGATTCACAATCTATTAACAAGAAGAAAAAAACATTTCAAAAAATCTTGATTTGGATTCATAACCATTGGCGAGAAGTTTTTTCAATCCTTTTTCTTACAGTCTTTATTTCATTAATGTTATTTCTTGGTCTTATGCAAAGAGATCCTACAAATCTCATGCTCCAAATTATTTATTGGTTTCAAAACAACTTAGGAAAAATAGGTTTGTATATTGGTGTGGGAATTATCTCAATATTTGGAAATTTTGTCATGTTTATACCTATTTTATATGCTGTTGTCTTAATGTTTGTTGCAGTTTTAGATGTGAATGTATTTATTTTAGGAATAAGTGCTGGTATAGGTGCATCTATTGGACAAATAGTATCATGGTTTGTGGGACGAGCTACTGGTGAAATAATCGATAAAAAAATGGAAAAGCATCTTCTGAATGCTCAGAGATGGATACAAAAAGGGTTGGCTCCTTTAATGATTTTTTTATTCGCAGCTACACCATTACCAGATGAGGTTTTATTGCTAATGATTGGATTAATTGGTTATTCGCTTCTGAAAACTCTAGTATATTGTTTTCTGGGAAAAATAGTTTTAACAGTAAGTATCTCTGTTATAGCGAATTTCTTTAGTAAAACACCATTTGGTGAATGGTTTTTAGTTACCTTATTCAATGTCTCACGATCAGATCTATTGACTCAGACAATTCCAGAAAATAGTAACGTATGGACATCAATAGTAATTTGGATAATCACTGCTAGCTTGCTGGTATTGGTAACTTTTTTTGACTGGGGGAAATTATTTGAAAAAATACACTGCCGGAGACAAAAAAAACTATTCCAGTTAATATTTATGTATATTGAAAAAAACATTACAAATAATTTATTTCAACAAAAAACAGATTTCTTAGAAATTTTTCCAAAAAAAGATACAGCTAAAGCTTTTTTTCCTGATAATTCTCTTTGGTTTTTAGAACAATCATTAGAGAAACGAAAGACCCTATATTTACGAAAAGGACTTATAATTCCTGATGCAGCGATAGGTCATAAAATTAAGATATCATTCACAAAAAATTGGGTTCAAAAAATACAAAATTTATTTGAAGAAAAAGATATTTTCAAAGCAAGAGAATATCAAATTATTAAATTTCCAGCTAGACAAAATTATGAATCAGATATATATCAAAAAGCTGTTTTAATAGGTATGACTTTTAAAATGAAGCTTTTTTACAAACTATTTTATGAATTACTACCTACTAAAGAAAAGATGCCTAAAAGATATTGGCGAAAAAAAGTATCTCTTGAATTTCTGATTCACTTTACTTCAAATGAAGAAGCAGTTCTTACAGGGATTGGATTGCAAGAAGCGATATTTATTCAACAAATTATAGGAATAAACCCAGAAAAAATTATGCAATATTTACTTATACCTTTAGGTATTTTACCTGTTAATCTATCATTGTTTAGTTCCTTGAAAATCCATCCTGTGATTATAGGGGAAATAAAAAGAAAGTTAACTACTTTGCCAGAAAATTTGATTAATAGTTGTACTTGAAATAAAAAGCTTAATTCCTAATTCTTTAAATAGGTCAACAAAATATTCAATAATAGAGTCTATTAATCGAATAAAAAAAGGTGTTAAAAAACATGCTTTATTGTCCTGAATGTGGTACCTATGTAGAAGAAGATGTTCGTTTTTGTCCAAACTGTGGAGCAAACATCGAAATAACAAAACAAGAGATAGTGTCTGAACCACCAGAAGAACAAGAATTAACAACACTTAAGCAACCATCATACGAACCAGAATTACCCCCACTTGAAAGGAGAAATTTCTGGATATGGTTCTTATTATCAATAGTTACAAGTGGAATTGGTGCTCTTATATACTCTTACATAAATTTTGAGGATATGAATAAATTGAACAAATATCCTAAACCTGCAAGAGTTCCCTCAATTGAAACTGATACATCAACCTATTTGATTTTAAGTGTAGTAGGTCTATTCTTAGGGTTCTTTCCGATTATAAATCTCATCTATACTTACCGCAAATTCAATTTGTTATACAAATATATAACCAATCATCCTCAATCACAAAAAAACATGCCACCAAAACCATCTAAATTCATTTGGGCTATGGTCTTAAGTATTGTTCTACCATTTCTTTTCTCAATTCCAATAATTGTTTTAAGTGTTATACAAGGCTATTCTGGTAGTAGTCAACAAATAGCATTTATAATACCGATAGTTTTCGGTTCACTTATGGCAGTGATAGGCATTGGGCTATTGATCTATTTTATAATTCTCCAAGTTCGATGGCAAGATGCTTATAATGAACGAGTCCTTATGATCGATCCAAACGCACCAGAAAATTTGTTCTAAAACAATAATTTTTTCTTTCTTTTTCTATTTTTTTCTTAAAACCTTTAAAGATGAAAAGATTATAGTGCAAATGATTTCAATGTCAGAAAATAATAAACAAAAATACAACGATTTAAACACTGAAGGCTTATATGCATTACTTGATGGTAAATTCGACAAGGCAATTAAATTATTTAAAAAAGCAATTGACTTACAGAAAGAGCCATATGAAAGTTATTGTAACTTGGGAAAGGTTTACAGTTTACAAGAAGAATACGATAAAGCAATAGAATTTTTTCAAAAAACACTTGATATCTTTCCTAAACATATTGAAGCATTGCATAATCTTGGCGTAATTTATGCAAGGAAAAACAATCTGGAAAGGGCTATTACGTATTATCAAAAAGCCCTAGAAGTGAATGATCAATACTTTGAAAGTTGGTTCAATTTAGGAAATTGTTATTATCAACAAGAAGAATTGAAGAAAGCTGTTAATGCATATAAAAAAGCCATAGAAGTGAAAAAGGATTATTGGAATGCGTTATATAATTTAGCAAATACTTATCGGGATTTGGAACAATATTCACAGGCTACTGAAACCTATAAACAAATCTTAGAAATTCGAGATGATGAACCTCAAGTGTATTATAATTTAGGATGGGTTTATCATATACAACAAGATTATCAGAAAGCGATTGAAAGTTATGAAAAAGCAATATCATTAAAAAAGGACTATCTTAAAGCTCTCATTAATTTAGGTTTGGTTTATAAAACGATTAATTCCTTAGGAAAGGCGAAAAAATATCTTAAAAAAGCCTTAGAAATCCAACCAGAGAATACTCAAATAAAGGAGCTTTTAGAAGATATAGAATCAAAAGATTAGGGATAAGATAGTGGAAATAATGCATAATAAATGTGCTAGAAATGTAATGATTAGTAGTAGTGTATGATATTTATACCTTTTTAAAGAAAAAATTAACAGAGAATAACTGCCTAGTGTAAATGGGTGTCAACTAATCTCCCATAAAATCAAATATGAACACCAGTTTTGACACCCATTTAACTTTTTTATTTTATTTAAAATAGATTTTCCAAAAATATCAAATAGCTGGATATATTTACAAGAATTAGATTACTACTTAAGGAGAACAATAATGAAAATAAAATGGCTAGGACATGCAGGCTTTTTGATTAAAGATAATGATAAAACAATTTTAATCGATCCTTGGCTTGATGGAAATCCCCTTGCTCCAATGGAAGCTGAAGATATTAAAGAAGCTGATGTGGTTTTTGTTACCCATGATCATGGTGACCATGGATACGCAGACGCTGTCAAAATATGTAAAAAAACAGGGGCAACTTTTGTCTCTATTTTTGAACTAGCGAATAAAGCGAAATCTGATGGCGTAGAAAATACTCTTGGAGGAAATATCGGGGGAACAGCACAAGTAGCAGGATTAGAAGTTATTTTTACCCTTGCTTTACATAGTTCGGATGTAGGAACACCAATTGGATTTATTATCAGAATGCCTACTCGGACATTGTATCATGCTGGAGATACAGGAATTTTTACTGATATGAAGCTTTTAGGTGAATTGTACGAACCGGATTTAGCTTTTCTTCCAATAGGCTCATTATATACAATGGGACCAAAAGAAGCAGCAAAAGCATTACGACTACTAGAGGTCTCAAAAGTTATTCCAATGCATTATAAAACATTCCCAGTTTTGGTTCAAGATACAAAGGAATTTGAGGAAGAAGTAGGGCCAATGGTGGAGGTTATTACCTTAGAAATTGGCAAAGAAAAAGAATTGTAACGCTATTCTTTTTCTTTTTCTTTAAATATAAGGGAAAAGATAAAAAGGGTAAGGTTGTTTGTGCTATTTAATTGATATAAATCTGACAAATACTTTTTTGAGGAAATAACTAATGAAATGTGTTTATCATCCAACTGTTGAAGCAGAGGAAAGATGTTCGATTTGTAATGTTCCTTTCTGTTCAGAATGTTCTACCGAAGCATCTCTGAATGAAGGAAGATGTAAAACATGTCGTCATCAAATTAAAATTCAAAAGATCTATCAAATTGTACGGTTTAGTATGTGTGGGGCGGGTCTTGTATGGGCTGTACTTGCTTTCATTCTTTTCGAAGGAGATACGATGACGAAAATCTCTTATGGATTATATGGAATTTTAGGAGTATTAGTCATTAATTTCGTTTCACAATTCATTTTTATGCGACTTTTGCTTTCAAATTTAAAACCTCATCAAAAAGTCTTTGTTGGATTAGCACGCTATGCTGCGACTGGTCATAAGGTCTTTCTTGATCAAGCATTGAATAACTATGATAAAATAAAAGATAAAGAACAATATAGAGATGCGTTATTTGATCAGATTGTGTCAATTATCATTCTTCAACCATATGATTTCCCAAAGGACTGGGTGGAATATTTTAGTGAAACATTTGATATATCACAAGAAGAATTACTAGAAGGAATGTTAGAATTTGGGCAAGACGTTTTCTATGAAAATATCATAAATAGAAGTCATTACCAAGCAATGGAACCTTATTTCCAAATAATAAAACGAACGGAAAATCATAAATTATTTCATGAATTTATGGATGAAATAGTTGAAAAAGTTCAACAAATAGATATTAAGAAATTATCTAAACCAGAACCTATTCAAATACCTGGAACGGATAAACAAGAAACTCCTGTAAGAGATCCTCAAGCAATTCAAGATAAAGCATTTTTAACTGAACTAAAATTATTAGAGAAGGAAATTGAAACATTTCTTACAGATAATGACCGGGAAGAAGATTGGGAAACAATAAAAGCAGTCATAAAAAACTTCAAATTACCTCCTGTTCCAAAGAGCACTTTTGAAGCAGCAAAACAAATGGCCACAAGACAACAAACACAACAACAATTACCTAGTGAACAATTACCTGAGGGTGAGCAAGTAATAGAGACAGCAGAACCTTCAGCGCCCGTAATTAAAGATTGTGCAGAATGTGGCAACGCCTTTCCGGTAAACGAAATGGAAACCTATACTTTTAATGATATATCAGTAAAAGTGTGTAGAAAATGTCGTGAAAAATTAGAAGAAGAAGGTCACAGAGAACTTACCCTTTTAGCTGAATTAAGAGAAAGCACTTCATCTCCAGAAGATGAATAGGCTTTTTTCTTTTATCATAAAATTATAGTAGAATAAAAACAAACTATTATTTGATGTTTTATGCGTCCTCCTTGTGAGATTGTAACCCAAACGATGCTTCCTTTATTACGTGGTTTAGTTGCCAAAGAATTAACTAAAACTATGACTCAGAATGATGCAGCTAAAAAAATGGGAGTTTCACAACCAACCATTAGTAGTTATTTAAACTCTCTTGAAAAAATAACAAGTCAAGATGAGGAAGAATATTTACATACTCCATCCATAAAAAAATTAGCGAAAACAATTTCACAAAAAATAATTCAAGGAGCAACTACTGAGGAAATAATCAATCAAATTTGTTCTATTTGTGTTAAGCTGCGAATTGGAGGAACGACTTGTCGTAAACATCTTAGTCAATATAGTGATTTACCACGTAATTGTCAAGGATGTTTACCAATAATTAAAGATTCCAAAATAACTGAGCGAAGAAAAATTCTGCAGGAATTACAAGAAGCATTAGATAGAATCGAAAAAGAACCTACTTTTGTACACATTATACCACAAGTTCGGGTAAATATTTGTTATAGTACAGCTAAGCCATTAAATACTGATGATATAGCAGCCATACCTGGAAGAATTACTACTGTAAGAGGTAAACCTAAAGCATTTTTCCCTCCAGAATTTGGCGCTTCAACTCATACAGCAAAAATATTGTTGACAATTAAATCAAAATATCCAACTATTCGTAGTGCAATTTGTTTTAAATATAACGAAAAGATTAAAGATTTTCTAAAAGAGGCTGAAATCCCTTTTGAGACATTTACTGCAGAGAATTTCACAGCAATAGTTTCCAATGAAGCTTTTACATCAAATGAAAAACTCTATGATTTCTTTCTTAAGATAGAAAAACAAGAGAAAAATAAGCAGTTTGCTATAATAAACACTGGAGGAGTAGGAATAGAGCCAATAA